>JBGVEC010000159.1:0-2976 GCA_045119815.1 Paludibacteraceae bacterium
GATGCCGAACAACTTGAATGTATTTCGCCAGTTGTCTTCCAATGCAGGAGGATAGACAACAAGAATATTGGTGTTTTTACCGTTAGCCTCTACAAAGCGTTTGGCAATCATTGTGGCAATCATGGTCTTTCCCAAACCCACAACATCGGCAAGGAACAAACCGTTATGCTGCATCAACATCTGATAGCCTTGAATAACGGCATCTTTCTGATACTTCAAATCCTTTACACCATCGGGCAACTGAATGGAGAAATCGTCTTCCACTTGGTCGCCAAAAGTATCGATAAGCACTTTGATGTATAGTTCGTATGGCGTTGGCTGATAACCTAAGTATGTTTTCTTCTTATATTCTTCAATATCTTCTGCGGTCAATGGTATTGCCTCGTTCCACAAGGTCCAAAACTCATCGGAGCAATACTTCACATCGTCAAAGTCTTTCATTGCTACATTAAGTTCGTACTGTGGCGGTTGCTTGATGCCTAAGCCCGAATCGGAGATATTGGAAGAGCCCATTATTACCCAACCATCACTATGCTCGCTATGATTTTGAGGTAAGCATAAGTAGAATTTTGCGTGCAGGTTCTTCGTTGCGTGAATACGCATTTGTAAGCGTCCCGAAACAAGATCTTCGCACATCTGCAAAATACCCTCTTCCACTTCGGGAGAGTATTGGGCATTTACAATATCCTCTTTGAAACCATTGTGATAGACTTCTTTTGCCTTCTCCTCATCGGCAAGCATCAAGAGAGCCTTGTTGTGCTTACGGAAAATATCATCGATGTTGATACCGACCAAGATTTTAATCTCGGATATATCTCCCAACTCTTTACGCAACTTGAAATAGCCCGATGAACGAAAGAAGCCCACGACTGCCAAGAAGCGGTCGAATGTTGCCATCTCCGATGCAATACCTTTCAACTTGTCGAAAAGCGTATTGCCAAGTCCATTATTGAAAAACTTTGTACTCATAATTCTACGCAATACAAAGCCCCTCCTATACAAAAGAGAATACCTCATTATTGGGTTTCTCTTGATAAGAGATACTATCAATCTTGGAATGGGTTGATTATCAGTCTAAATTTTGTTTCTCTATCCATTATTTGCTAAACAATCTCTTGTAATTATGTGGCTACCAACCTTTTTATTCCCCTTAAAATGGTGTCATTTACTTTATTTTGCGTAATTTTGCATAAAAGAAAGCGACTCTTATCAAGAGAACCTTATTTTTGCTAAACATCCCCTTATCCTACAATTCCTTTAATATCTGCGCATTTGCTCTATCTACTACTGCATAATCCAATGATGCCAGATAGATTTGCGTTGTCATTTCAGAGTCGTGCCCCATACCTTCACTGATAACCGAAATAGGAATGTTTTTGCTCTTGGCTATGCTTGCCCAAGAATGACGAGCAACATATAGGGTTAGAGGAATGGATAGCCCAACCATCTTTGCTATCTCTTTCAATAATTTATTGGTACGATAAAGCATATTCTTATATTGGCTTCTATCGTATGGATATTTGAGAATGGGTAGCAAATATGGGCTGTAGTAATCTGTATCGTATTTATCTACAATCTCCTGCATACACTTTTCCCAACGGATAAAGAGTTGTTGTCCCGTCTTGCGTCTGCGGTACGAGAGTATACCATTGGATAGGTCTTTCTTTTTGAGATATGCCATATCAATGAATGACATTCCACGAGTGTAGAATGAGAAGAGAAACATATCCCTTGCAAAGTCCAATGAGGGCTGCAATGACAAGTCGAGGTTCTTAATCTGCTTGATTGCCTTTAATGGAATGGCTCGCTTAATAGTTTTATCTATGCCTGTATAAACGTGTTTGAAAGGGTTTCGATTGGTGGTCAAATCCTTTTCAACTGCACGATTATATACTGCTCGAAGTATTCGCATATAGAAAGAGGTGCTGTTCTTGGTCAATCCTCGACCTCGTAAATAAGCCTCATACATCAGTATTAAATCCGAATCAATATCTTCCAATAGCACATCTTTATCCTCTCTAAACTGCATAAAACTTTTGAGCGTGCAACGGTAGGTTTCCGATGTGCGTTGCTTACCCATTTGCTGTAATTGGGCTATAACACCCTGCATAAAGTTGAATAACGATTGCTCATTGGCTTGCTTTTGAAATGTAGCAATAATATCATCGGCAGTGTACTTTACTCGCTTATTCTCTAATTGGTTGATGATGGTTTGTAGTCGCTTAATATCCCAATCAATTCGCTCTTCAATGGATTGTAGATAGTTCTGTCGGCTGTCATTAGTGGCTATTATTGCATTGTTATCATCATCCCATTCGTGCATAAAGAGTCGGTAATCCGTCTTTAACTGACGGATTACACGATTCTGAATGATTTGATAATAGATTGTTCCCTCCTTGTTTTCGTTTGTCGAGGGTCGAAACTTTACCTTGATACTTGCCATAGGCTCATGGTTTTGATTTTTTGTTTGGTTTATCCTTTGGCTGTTGCTTATCCTTGATAGATTTGGCTCTGCTTTCCTGTTCCTTTGCAGCCTGCTCTTTTAGGCGTGCTTGCTCGGCAAGGGCTGCTTGTTTGCGGACAGCCTCTTCGTAGGTCTCCACATCCTCACGCATCTGCTCGATTGATTCGGTGTTACGGTTGAGTTCAAAGATATCCTCCAATGTGGCTATCTGCTCAGCCGAAGCATCGCCTTTCATCTTGATGTAACGGTATTTGAGAGCATCATCATTCCTTTGAACATTTGGTCTTGACAAATGGTATATTGCTGATGCTCCTGATGCCAATAGCATGACAATCATTGACAAAAGAATCCAAGATTCCTTTGTGTAAAGAGCAAACGAGTGTCGTTTCTCGTCAATGTTGTGCTTTACCTTTATTTCATCCATCTTGTCAATAGCCTCTGCAAGCTGTTGTTTTACACCCTCAAAGTCGGGTTGCTCCTGCTCACTGATGCCATCCATTCGCTTGTTTATC
>JBGVEC010000160.1:0-1612 GCA_045119815.1 Paludibacteraceae bacterium
CGTGGGTGTATATACCAACATCAGACCTAACGCAGGTGGCGAAGCAATGCCATTGGTGACAGTAGATATATTGACACGCACCTCTAAAGAGACTATCAATAAGACAGAAAAAGTGAGTTTCGATCTTGATCGTTTCACGAGTACAGGTATCGCCACCGCAGAAGGTACGATAACATACTTTATCTACAATAGCAATAAAGAGTTAGTAAAAAAAGTGGGAATCGGTGATTTTGGACCACTAGACCCAGGTTATTACTACACTTCAGCTATTAGTATATCCGAAAAATTACCAAACACATTGGCAAATGGCAATTATGAGTTAGAGATTCGCTATATAGATGACAATGAGATAGACCACCCTATCCTAATCAAAGGATTAGGCGAAGTGCGCATACCATTCACCGTGACTAGCAGTCAGTTTGTATTTGGCGAGGTACCTAAACCAGAAGTGGGATTACGCAGTTTCACCAACGCAGAATTTAGTCTTGTTACCGGTACTAAGACTTGGGCTGTGGATTTGTTCTCTAGCCAGTTTTGGGCAGAAAATCCATCCGAGAAAGATGTGCTCATCCGTTGTAATATCCACAGCAATAGCGACAAGTCTGTGATAGGAACTTACACCCTGGAAGCAGGCACGATTGACACCAACGCCATGTATGCCGAGGGCTACTATAGCGCATGTTATCAATACCAACCAACCGCCTTGCATCTGACTATCCTGCCTGCTGGTGGAGAAAAAGTGACGGTACATTATTATATGGAGGTGAATGGTGAGGTGAAGCAAGATTCGTACACCACCACACCAGATTGGTACACCACCGATGGTGAGATTTATCAATACAACACGGATTATACCTTTGACTTGGCAACCACATTGCCTGCATCCAAAGCGCTAGAAATAACGAAAGCATTGAGTCATACAAGTTTGACGGAGATGAGCTACTTCGTAGATGGAACCATCTCCACCATGCGCAACACGCCAGAGCAGATTGTGCAATACAAGACGGCACGCTTTGATATCTCAGATGATGGAAGTACAAACAACCAATTTTATTGCTACAACACGAGGTGGCTCGGAGATACAGAGTTTGTAACTGGTAACGAAGTGAAAGTAGGAGACAAGGTCGTGATCTTGGGACAACTGCAAAACTATAGCGGCAATACACCTGAGATCAAGGGTTATGTGTATAAGCATAGCGCGGGTCCTGGTCATACCACAGATATAGAAGCCACCCTAATCCAAGAAGAGTTAATCATCTATGATATGATGGGACGCCAATGGCATAACGCCAACCACCTACCTGCTGGTATATACCTGATCAATGGTAAGAAGGTGGTTATTAGGTGATAAGGTGTAAGGTGTAAAGGTGTAAGGTGTAAAGTGTAAGGTGTAAAGGCAATAGGCTATAGGCAATAGGCAAGGGGAGAATCCCAGCCTTTAAACTATAAACTATAAACTTTAAACTAAACTAGAAGTTAAAGACAAGGAATATATGAAAACTCCAGAGCAATTTGATATTGTGGCAGGCAAATGCCGCCGGATATACGAACTCAAGATGAAAGATTACGGACCAAGTTGGCGCATCATGCGTCCACAGACCGTGAACGATCA
>JBGVEC010000161.1:0-2526 GCA_045119815.1 Paludibacteraceae bacterium
GGTCAATGGTGGTATTTTTTGTAATTTTATAGCCTCCCCAATATTCATCGCTCACGGTGATATCGCCCGTCAGCATAATGTTGCCGCCGTTTTCGAGGGCTGCTACTAATTCAGCTTCAGTAGATGCAGGAATGACTTCCTCTGCCACACTGCCTTCAATAGTACCGCCAGTACCCCAAGGAGCAACAGTAACCGTACCCACTTCAGCCTTGTCCTTACCCAAGTTCAAACCTATTTTGTAGTGAACACCATCGGTCATACCACCAGATATAGGAGCCTTTGCAGTGAAGATACGGCCGCTCTGCATTGTCACGCGGAGGTCGAGAGTGGTAGCTGCATTAGGCAAGGCATAGCCAATGTAATAGTCTGCAACCTCATCATAGTCTTCGTCATCGTATCCATATAATGCGATTCTACCATTGGCAGGACCGTATTTATCGGGATCTATTGCACCTGTGGTGGCACTTCTCTCTCCATTACGAGGAACATTGGCAAGCGCAATTTCTGTAACCACATCACCCTCCAACTCGTTACCCATCACATTGACGCTGACCGATACCTTCGAAAAGGCATGGCTCAGCGTGAGGCTGATAGGATTCTGCGACAAGGAAATGCCCTCCTTGGTACAGAGATAGTCGTAACCCTCGAAGTTGCTATCGAAAGTTTCGGGGAGGGTGACAGGTAAGTTTTCTGTACCCTCAATGATATCCTTAGCATAAGGATAGTAAGCGTAAATCTTTTGCGATTCGCCGTTGCCCTCATAAAGTACCACTTTCTGATTTTCAACAAGTCCCCATACTCCATTAGAGCCGTACCAATTCACATTGCTGCCAGTATAGCGTTCGTCATTGCCAGTAGAGGTTATTGTTACACCGATGTTACCTTCCACCAGTTTGTCATCCTCGATGGTTGCACGTGTTGCAAGGTTTGCTACGCCTACTGAGGCAATGGTAATAGGAGCACCTTTCTGATTGCCTTGAGGAGTGAAGTCTTCCTCTTGCGAGCAGGCGGCAAAGCCAAGAGCTATTGCTGCAAGGGCTATATATTTATATGTCTTCATATTGAGTTCTGTTTAGGAGGTTAGTTGTTTAGAGACTTAAAAGTTGCGTTCACGGTAACAGCAGAAGCGGGCATAGTGAAAGCGTTGTTCTCAACGTTCACAGGGTTGTCCTCTCCATCTGTAACAGTCAACTCATCCAGCATATAGCCGTCAGCAGGAGTAACATTCAGATTGACGGTCCATCCTGCGGCAACGAAAGTCATGTGAGCGGTGACGGTACCGTTTTGAGATTCATTTACAACAACATTATAACCATATCTAATTTCGGTTCTGAGCTTTTCCTCGCTCCATGTCTGACCACCATCGTTGGAATATTGGTACTCCGAAAAATGACCATCGATACTTGAGTATGGATCTGCGATATATTTACCATCTTTATATACTAATCCATACAAATAATCTTCATAATCGCCAAATTCAGTATCTGATTGGTATATCATCAGCATTTCTGCACACGGATGATTTTTAGAATAATACTCCAGATTCTTCCCAATAAATTGAACATGAGGAGCTGCCTGACCCGCACTCGGCGAAATCAAAATAGTATAGGTATTGGTTTCTGCGTCATAAACCGCTTCATCACCGACGTACTTCATACCGGTAATCTCGATAGTAGCACCGCAGTCTGTACACTTATTACCGCTCCATGTTGCGTGCATACATTCTGTCTCCACATCGTCAATGATCTGATCCTTCCACGGTGTAACGTTGATGTCGGCGATTTTCACAGCCTCCTTACCCACAGTAAGAGAGAATGTATAGTGATTGCCCGCCTCTATCTTAGTGGAAGATTCTGCGGTCAACTCATCTTGTCCTACTTTGAGCGTTACAGTAAAACCAGTTTCCGATGGTTCAAGGATGGCTGTATAAGCAGTACCATTCACAGGCAAATAAGGAGTGATTTCGCCAATCTTGAAGCCTGTGATATCACTGATTGTCTTGCCCTCATACTGTGAGGCAAAAGATGGAGTTATTGTTACCTTGGCATTCTGACGCTCGAAACTGAGTGCTACGGCTGTGCCTTTGGCAACTCCGTTTGTGGTAGCTACCATACGGTCGGCCATCTTGATTCCTGCCACTGTACTTTGGTCTGTTGGCAGGGTGTAGTCTGCTTCTGTCACAGCCGGATAGTAAGCGGTGAAATCATTCGTGCCTGATGATGCATAAAGCACGGTACCGTTAGTGAGTTCCCAAGTGGTGGCAGGGTTATCGCCTGTGGTGACGGTAGCCGTATAAGTACCGCTGTTCTTGGTAGTGCGGCTATTGTTTACCAAGAGAATCTGGTCGGCATTCTCCCATAATGTTCCGTCTTCGAGGGTATTGACACGTGTCTGTACCTCAGTAGCTATGTTGGCAGAGGCAATCTTTACGATGTCCTCCTGCTGCGGTGTAAAGTCGTCATCCTGCGAGCAAGCTGTGAAGCTGAGGGCGAAAACCGCAAGTGCGGTGTATTTATAGATTTTCTT
>JBGVEC010000162.1:0-3832 GCA_045119815.1 Paludibacteraceae bacterium
GAATCGCCAAACAACAACCTATTAAGGAAATTTATCAACTCTTTTAGGATACTTAACAACCTTTTTAGGAAACCTATCAAAAAGTGACGATTCTTAAGAAACCTTTCCAGAAATAGTGTAAACCTTTTTTAGTTTTAATCACATGCTCCATGGATGTGGTCTGAATCACATAGTTATCACATACTAATCTCATAGTAATCACATAGTGAAGGTAGCTTATGAACCCGTTATGAACCCGTAACGAACAAGGCACGATCTCTCGTAAGAACAAAACACGATCTCTGGTAAGAACAAGACTCTTTACCCTACACTTCCTTCTAGGCTTACTTGGAGGAGTTTTTGTGCTTCCACGGCGAACTCCATTGGCAGTTTGTCCATAACCTCTTTGGCGTAGCCATTGACAATCAATCCAACTGCATCCTCCACGCCAATACCGCGTTGCTGGCAATAGAAGAGTTGGTCCTCGCTAATCTTGCTAGTAGTGGCCTCATGCTCAATGATAGCCGTAGGATTTTGAATACGCATAGTTGGGAAGGTATGTGCTCCACACTTGTCGCCCAACAAAAGGCTATCGCATTGGCTGTAGTTACGGACATTCTCCGCATTAGGCATCACACGAACAAGTCCACGGTAAGCGTTTTGGCTCTTACCTGCGGATATACCTTTACTAATAATACGCGAGCGCGTGTTCTTGCCGATATGAATCATCTTGGTGCCCGTGTCGGCTTGTTGGTAGTTGTTGGTCACAGCCACAGAGTAAAACTCTGCGCTAGAGTTATCGCCCTTCAAAATACAGCTTGGGTACTTCCAAGTGATAGCCGAACCTGTCTCTACTTGTGTCCAACTTAGGCGGGCATTCTCGTGGGTGATGCCACGCTTAGTAACGAAGTTATAGATACCTCCCTTGCCATCCTTATCGCCTGGGTACCAGTTCTGTACAGTAGAATATTTGACCTCTGCGTCTTTGTGTACGACTATCTCCACGATAGCTGCGTGGAGTTGGTTTTCATCGCGCATAGGAGCTGTACAACCCTCTAAATAACTGAGGTAAGCGCCCTCGTCTGCGACAAGCAGAGTACGCTCAAACTGACCCGTATTGCCCGCATTGATGCGGAAATAGGTACTGAGTTCCATTGGGCAACGAACACCCTTTGGGATATAGACGAACGATCCGTCAGAGAAAACAGCCGAATTGAGGGCTGCATAGAAATTATCGCTAGCAGGAACGACCGAACCAAGGTACTTCTGTACCAATTCAGGATACTCACGTACAGCCTCAGAGATAGAACAGAAGATGATACCTTTTTCGGCAAGAGTCTCACGGAAAGTAGTTTTGACAGATACCGAGTCCATGACTGCATCGACTGCCATGTTACCCGCTAAGGCAGCACGCTCTTCGAGAGGAATACCGAGCTTGTCAAAGGTCTTCATGAGTTCAGGATCAATCTCCTTTTGCTCATTGTCGGTATGGGTTTTAGGAGCAGCGTAGTAAGATAACGCTTGAAAATCTATCTCTGGTATATTGAGGTGCGCCCAATTAGGGTGCTCCATCGTGAGCCATTTACGATATGCTTTGAGTCGAAACTCAAGAAGCCATTCTGGTTCGCCTTTCTTGGCAGAGATAAGGCGAACGACATCCTCGTTGAGTCCCACAGGAATAATATCGGTTTCTACATCCGTAGTAAAACCGTATTTGTATTCTTGTTGCGTTATTTGTTCTATATCTTGCACTACCTAGCCTTTAAACTCTAAACTGTAGCTCGCCCTGCGAGCGTCCTCTAAACTAAGAAGAGCCACTCAATTGAGCGGCTCTTCTTTGAGGTACCTGGCGGATTCGAACCGCCGTCCCCGGTTTTGCAGACCGATCCCTAACCGCTCGGGCAAGGTACCATAATTTCGAAATCGACCGCAAAGGTACTGCTTTTTTTTTAATCTGCCAAATAAAAAGTGATTTTTTTGCATATTTTTTGGTTTCCGACTACATAAACAGGGTAGAGTGTAAGGTGTAGAGTGAAGAGGATAGGGGATTTTAAGGGAAATATTTTGTAATTTCGCAAAAAAGCAGTACCTTTGCAGCATAAATACAAAACCTATGCAAAATCCAGAAATCGAAATCATGGCACCCGTGGGGTGCTGGGAGAGTTTAACAGCTGCCATCGAGGCAGGTGCAACGAGCGTGTATTTTGGCATTGAACACCTGAACATGCGTTCGCGTTCATCCGCCAACTTTACCACCGAGGATCTTCATACGATAGTCAATCGATGCAACGAGGTGGGAATCAAGACCTATCTCACACTCAATACCGTAATGTATCCAGAGGATATTCCGCTCATGCGAGAGATTGTGGATAACGCCAAGGCTGCAAATGTAAGTGCCATCATTGCGTCGGATATAGCAGCCTTGCAGTACGCTTTTCAGTCGGGCGTTGAGGTACACCTATCTACCCAACTCAATATTTCCAATACCGAGGCACTGAAATTCTATGCTCAATATGCCGATGTCGTGGTCTTGGCTCGCGAACTCAATATGGAACAAGTAGCAAGCATCTACAAGGACATTATCGAACAAAATATCCGCGGTCCTAAAGGGGAACTGATCCGTATTGAGATGTTCTGTCATGGTGCGTTGTGTATGGCTGTTAGTGGCAAGTGTTACCTGAGTCTCAACCACTATGGAGCGAGTGCTAATCGAGGTGCTTGTATGCAACTTTGTCGCCGCGGATACATCGTCAAAGATAAAGAGAGTGAGTTAGAACTGGCGGTTGATAATCAATATATTATGTCGCCTAAAGACTTAAAGACTATTCACTTCCTCAATAAGATGTTAGACGCTGGTGTGCGTGTGCTCAAGATCGAAGGTCGTGCCCGCGGACCAGAGTATGTCAAGACCGTGATAGAGTGCTACAAAGAGGCAGTAGAACTATGGCTAGAAGGCAATGGACAATGGGCTATTAGCGACGAAGAAATAGAAGAGAGAATAGTCGGATGGGATGCACGCCTAGCGCGCGTGTTCAACCGTGGTTTCTGGGATGGGTATTACCAAGGACAAAAATTAGGCGAGTGGACCCATAAATATGGATCTCGTGCAACACGAAAGAAAGTCTTTGCGGGCAAGTGCACCAACTTCTTCAAGAATATCTCCGTGGCAGAGTTTTATCTTGAAGCAGTGCCACAAATTCATGAAGGGGACGAATTGCTCATAACTGGCGAAACCACAGGCGCCTATGAGACTATCGCACATGATATGCACGACTCCAAAGGCAATCCCCAAACGGTCATCGAGAAGGGCAATTACTTCGCCATCAAGACCGACAAAATAGTTCGCCGAGGCGATCGAATATTCTTGCTGAAAGTAAATGAGGATGCGTGATGCGTCCTCTTTTTTTGTGCGAAAAATAATAAAAACTTTTGGGTTTTCAACGGGATGAAGAGCCCTGTTGATAACTCTACTTAAGTACCTGAAGTTAGGGAATTTAGAAAGAAAAATAGAGCCAATTTTGTAAAGTCTAAGTAGCAAAATTGATTTTTATATAAAAAATCCCCTAAAAATAGCACTTTCTCGTGATAAAATTTGCCCAAGTCAGAAAAAAGCAGTATCTTTGCATGCTTTTTCGCGGCGCGCGTATGCGCAAGCATTATGCGAGAGGGTGAAATGAACAATTAACAAACAAATTATTAACCAAAATTAAAAGTTAAAATGCCTACAATTCAACAATTAGTTAGAAAAGGAAGAGCAGAACTTATCGACAAGAGCAAGTCTCCAGCATTGGACAGCTGCCCACAACGTCGTGGCGTTTGTGTACGCGTTTACACAACAACTCCTAAGAAGCCA
>JBGVEC010000163.1:0-27152 GCA_045119815.1 Paludibacteraceae bacterium
GTTCATGTCGTGGGTACCGATGGTACAAACGCTATGGTAAGGAGCGTCCGCTGGGTGAGCGAAAGCTACGGTTGGGTCCTTAGGCATGCGTTGGATCTCGAGCGAGAGGATCTGCAATTGGTTCATGACATCAGGCACACATGATGGCACCATACCGAGGTCCTCGCCGCAGCAGAGCATGTCGGTAGAAGCGATGAGTGTAGGCAACTTCTTGAGTGCAGACTCGCGCCAGAAAGAGGTGTGGCGATGGTAGAAGTAGTCGTTGTGGATGTCAGCCAAGAGTTGGCGTTGGTCCGCATAGAGCTCTTGGTAGTTGTGTGACTGGTAGAGCGCGATGCGTGGGTGGAGCATCGATGGATTCTTCTGATCACGCACGAACAATACCTCGCAATGCAAGTACAACAGACCGTTCATCACGTTCTCGATATTGCAATTATTCTCGTGAGCCGCACGGTTCTCAGGGTTGAGGAAGAAGGCCTGTACCTTGCGTTGGGTATCCAAATACTCAGGGAAGAAATAGATATATCCATCGTTGGTGCAGAGGAAATTGTTCTTCACATACTCGGTATCATAACCGAAGGTATCACCGAGGAAATTAGAACGGATATATGGTTTGGTCAAACGATCCTCATCCAACTTAACACCCATATTCCAAAGGTCTTGCAATGAATAAGGCATAGCAGGAGAGAAGTGCCCGCAGAGACCCCAAACATCAGTCTTGCGCATTTGCCAAATACGGAAGAAACCAAGGATATGGTCCACACGGTATGCATCGAAATAGTCCGCCATCTTGGTGAAACGGAACTTCCACCATTGGTAGTCGTCCTCAGCCATCACATCCCAGTTGTAAGTAGGGAAGCCCCAGTTTTGACCGCGTGCATCGAAATCATCTGGTGGAGCACCCGCAGATGCAGAGAGGTTGAAGAGGTGAGGATCGGTAGAAGCATCCACAGAGTCAGGAGAGATACCAATAGGTATATCACCCTTGAACGCAATACCTACAGAGTGTGCATAATCCACTGCCTCGCGCAATTGCTTGTCCGCATGGAACTGGAGGAAGCAGTAGTAATCCTTAGGTTGTTTGTCGCGTTTAGACATAAACGCAGCGTATGGCAACAACCAGCCCTCGTTAGCAGCGAGGAAAGCCTTGTACTCCTCAGAAGCAAAAAGCTCAGCCTTATTAGCCTTGTAGAGCGCTTTGAAGTATTTGGTCTTCTCGTCATACACACATTGGTAGTCCGCGATAGTCTTAGCGTTGAACTCCGCTTGGGTAGCACGGTACTTCTTGAGTTGCGCAGGAGTGAGCTCGCCCATCTTCTCAATATTGAGATAAATAGGGTGGAGCGCAAACACACTCACCGCATTGTATGGGTATGAGTCGAGGTTATTGTGACGAAGAGTAGTATCGTTGATAGGCAAGGTCTGAATCATCTTTTGACCTGTGAGTTTAGCCCAATCAGCGAGCAACTTGAGGTCTTGGTACTCACCAATACCGAAACCGTTCTCAGAACGCAAAGAGAACACAGGAACCGCTACGCCGGCACCCTTCCAGTTGGCTTGTGTATAGCGGAAAGGAGAGTCAGAGAGCACATAGTGCTTAGCACGTTGGATATCCCAGATCTTGCGGTTCTCGCCCCACTCCATGTCCACGATGTCGCCAGACTTGAGGTCGTAGATGACATATTTGTACTCCACTATAGAGCCGAGTTTGGCGTGGAAAGTGACGGTCCATTCGGGGTTGTAGTTAGGCGATGAGGCGATAAGGCTATCAGGCGATAAGGCATTAGTAAGAGGGAGTTTTTTGGTGCGATCCCACTCGCCGAGAGCAGGGATATTACCCATGATAGCCACACCCTGGTTGCGCTCGAGGCGAGGTACATTGACCTTAACGGTGATATTGCCAGTAGCTTTCTTAGTAGCCACAGGTGCACGGTGTGCGAAGAGCACTTGACTGAAGACCTTAGAAGCGAAGAGCGATTGAGATTTGTCTTGCCAAAGATCGCGCAACACGATATTGCCAGGTTGGCACTCGAGGAGGTGAGGCATAGACTCACGGCGGAGGATATTGCCTTGTTCGTCGAGAACTACATAGCAGTAAGAGATGTACTTATGGATGTCGCTGAGGGTGACTTGTGCCGACCACTCAGAGTTGCCGTGGCAATCCATAGGGAGCGTCACAGGCGATGCGGTAGTGATATCCGCATCTGCAGCGTAGAGAACAGCAAGTTGTTGTCCCCATTGCGCTTGGTAGTTGATTGTGAAATGAAGTGTCATATGTTTGTATAAGTTTTAAAAGTTTCAGAAGTTCTAAAAGTTTTAAGGGTTATTTGGTTTTGCCGTTGCGGTAGAGGATGGAACCAATGAGCATTGGCAGAACGGTGTTGATGAGCCAGATGAGCGCGACGGCAAGAGCTATGCCGGCTGTGTTCGGGCTAAAGACACCGAAAATGATGAGCGACCAAGTGCCACGGATGGCGATATTAGCCGCAGGTATGGATGGGAAGACTGCCACTACCATGTAGTAGAATGGGATGGCGATCATGTATTGCACGAGGGTCATGTCCACGCCGCAGAAATGGAGCGTGAGGGCGAGTTGGATTGCCCAGATGATATAGCGGAGCATGGACCATGCGATGGTCTTCATGAAGAGCGGATAGGACATATGCGAGAGCGCAAAGGAGAGCTGGCGCATCTGGGTGTTGTGCCACTCGTGGCGAGAGAGATAGCGCACGAGGTGAGGCAAGAAACTGAGCAGAAGAACCAAGACGATGAACGCTACGGCGAAATACTGCATCGGGATAGCAGGATGGTAGCTGACGAAGAGCCATGTGGCAGGAATGCCGAAGATGAGTTCGAAAACCAGAAGAGCTACCGTGCCAACGAGACCGAGACCGACAGCTGCGGAGAAATTGCTCTTGTCCTTGAGGAGCATAGCACGAGCAGGATAATCGCCTGCGTGGTATGGCGTGATGAATGCGCCTACATAGCCGTAATAGACTTGGCGTTGAGCACCCCAAATAGTCATGGGTTCGGTTTTGCGAAGTAGCAGACGCCATTTGCCCGCCTCTGCTACGACATTGAGAGGCATGAGCAGAAGGGTGGCGATGAGGGTGAGCCACAGACCGATATTGCTGGTTTGAAAGGCGCTGAGAAAAGATGAATAATCGTCAAAAATGATAAGACGATATGCCAAATAACCATACGCCGCAAGGATGAGCAGCGTATTAAAAATACGGAGGTATGGTCTGTTTGGTTTCATTTTCGGGTGCAAAGATAATAAAAAAATATGTATTAAACAAATTTTTTTTAGTATGTCGTAATTTTTTCGTACTTTTGCAGGCGAAATGAACAAGATAAGACGAATATTTATATTTTTTGGACTATGTGTAGCGGTGGCTACATTTGGTCAAGATATTCGTATAGAGGATGTGTTGGAGGATATTTTTAACCACTTGTCGGAAGATGGCGATTTGGCATATGAAGACATCGAAGAAGAACTATTGAGCATAGCTGAAAATCCATTGGATTTGAATGAGGTGACGGGCGAGGATTTAAGTCGGTTAATGTTCCTAAGCGACGAGCAGATAGATGCCATATTGATGCATCAATATAAGTACGGTTTTAGAGAGGTCTATGAGTTGCAACTGATTGATTGTTTAAAGGATTATGAGATACGGAACTTGTTGCCGTTCGTAGAGGTTAAAGGTGATAGGTTAGAGATTAAAGGCAAGGATTTATATTTTCGTGAGGTTTTTCACTATGCAAAGCATGAGATGACGCTAAGGGTGGATGCGCGAAATATGGAGGATTTTGTTGGCGATCCGATGTATGGTAAGTTGAGGTATCGGTTTAATTATCAAAATCGTGTGCAGGCTGGGGTGACAATAGATAGAGCGACAGGTGTTCCATGGGAAAAAATAAATTACGGAGGATATATTCAGTTGAAGGATGTTGGACCTATGAAAACGATTGTAGCTGGTAATTATCAGGCTAATTTTGGTTATGGATTGGTGGTTGGTAGTCCATTCAAAAGGGGGAAAAGTGCTTATATTCAGTCCACAGCTACTACGGATGAGGGTTTGAAGAAGTTTAGTTCGGTGGGCGATAGTTATAATTATTTTCATGGTGTGGGCGCAACGGCTCGGGTGAAATGGGCAGATTTGAGTGCTTTTTACTCGTTGCGCCAAGGTAAGGAAGATGCATGGAATCATGTGGTGGGTGCGAATGCTACAGCAAGATGGAGGAAGTTGAAAGTGGGCATGACGGGAGTGGAGACAATTGAGGTTAAGTGCACCCCAAAAATCGGCAGATTTTTCGGGGACCCCGCAGGCGAAAGGCGAGAGGCGAGAGGAGCAATGGGAGCGAATGTGCGGTATAATTGGGGCAAGGTGGATGTGTGGGGCGAGGTGGCAGCATCGCATACAGAGCATTGGGGATGGGGAACTATTATGGGAGTAAGAGTAAATCCAATTAGTGACCTCAATCTGCTAGCGATTTATCGGTATTATTCACCAGAATATGACAATATATATGCTAATGCATTGTCTTCAAAAACAAGGATGTATAATGAGCATGGAGGATATTTAGGAGTGGAATATAATAGACTGAGAAGCTGGCAATTGTCGCTCTTTGGTGATGTATGGAAAGAGGGATACGAGACCATGGCACAAGCGGATTTTTTATCGCCAAAAGATTATACAATGCATATGCGTTTGCGTGCAAAAAGAAAGAATGAGATAGACACTTATTCTGTGCGTTGGAATGGTGTGTGGGAGTTAGGAGAGTGGAAACTGAAGACGCAAGTAGATGCGAATATGGTGTATGCGAAGGAGAAATGGAGTTATGGTTTTTCTGTTTTTCAAGATGTGGAGTATCGCTTTGTAAAAGTGCCTATTGTGCTGCAATTTAGGGCACAGGCGTTTGATGCAAGGGAATGGAATAATAGGGTGTATATGTACGAGAATGATGTATTGTACGCGTACTCGATCCCCTTTGTGTATGGTTTGGGAGGACGGTTTTGGTTGAATGCACGTTACAAGATTAATGATACGTTTGCGTTATATCTGCGTGTAAGTGAAACGGTGTATCAAGGAGCATGGGCTGCGGAGCATGACAAGAAGCATACACGCACCGATATACATGCATTGTTGAGGGTAAAATTGTAGTTTTGAAATGGTTTTTAGGTAAAAAAAACGGAATATTAGGTACAAAATACGAAAAAAAGCGAAAAAAATGTCGTATTGTTTGGTGGTTTCAAATATTTGTTGTACCTTTGCAGTCGCTTTTGAGCAATGGCGGGATAGCTCAGCTGGTTAGAGCGCATGATTCATAATCATGAGGTCCCCAGTTCAATCCTGGGTCCCGCTACAAAAAAGGATGACCATCGGTCATCCTTTTTTTATATCTATCACTTGGTTGTCTTAAACCACTCGAGGTAGTCAGTCAAAGTAAAATGCTGGCTGAGGATTTCGAAGTTGGTTTGCGTGATGCTAATGACTTGAATGTTATGGGTAATAATCTTTTGACTTATCTCAGGATTTTTGGTTAGGAGGTTGTGATACCATTCTGCCTCGTCTAGTTTTTCAAATCCAGATACGATCACAGCGCTTTGGTCTCTTGTGAAATTGAGTTCTTGCTTGAGATCAAAGTCCTTGATCATGAATTGCGAGAAGTTGAAGAGCGCAATATCGTAAAGGAGTTGGTTGAGTTGTTGCTCATCTTGGTTAATAACCAATAACAACATTGCAGGGGAGTTGCGTGTTGGATCAAAGGTTAGCTCTACGCTATCTGTGCTCTCTTGACTAGGTTCTGCGTTTCGTTTCGTTTGTAGGGAAGAGATATCTCCCACCTGGCTCTCTGCACCTTGTCCCATGAGTGCAAGCATATCCTTGGCCATGGATGCTAGTTCGCTATCAGGGTAGCGAGTAACCATGTCTTGCAACTGAATAACGAAGGCATCTTGTCCATCGGTCTTGGCCACAGCAATAGCATTGAGGAAGAGGAATCGAGGCATGAGCGGAGAGAGTGGATAATTGGTTTCTGCGTATGTCTTATTCTCTTTGACAATAGTAAATTGATTTTGGCTATATGCAGTATAGGTTTGTTCGTAGAGCGAGTCTTGTTCTACGGACATGCGACGGAGTTTATTAAAGTAATCAGGTTGACTCACGATATAAGCCTCGTTGGTACCAGGGAATAGTCGCATGATGTCTTGTCTATACTGTTCCGCAGCAATCATATCATTGGTTTTGAGCGCGGTAAGGTATTGCATATAGTAGAGATCAACTAGGAGTTCGTGGTTAGGGAAGCGTTTGCAGAATTCTCTGAATGTTTCGTCGCTGAGTTCTTGGTCTCCTACACGGTCGCGGTAGATATATACCATATTATATAATGCAGCAGCAATCAGTTCGTTGGACTGAATGATATCCGCATCCGTTTTAGGAATCTGTTGGAGATAGTATTCTGGTTTATGGTCATCGGTCTCCACAGTCGCTTGGTCGCCATCCTCTGCCGCTAGAGAATCGGTTGGTAACTCCTCATCTTCCGTATCGTCGTCAAATGCCGAACTACTCATGGCTTTGCTCAGACGACGCCAGTTGTCTTCAAGTGGGCGGTTGCCCCATTGTGTACGGAAGGTCTGTTGACCAGAGCGTAGGAGTTGTGGGTTATAGAAATACCAGTCTCTGCTTTGTGCGCCGCCACCAAGCATATTGGAAGTATTGACACTACGTGGTCCAACGCCATTGGCGGCATCGCGTGCGGCTTGCTCCTCTTTCTCTTTGGCCTGCTCTTCGGCACGAATAAGGCGTGCGATGATAGAATCCACGACCACTCGTTGTTCCGCTTCTGTGAGTTTGGATAGTGCTTGTAGAGAGTCTTGCAATTGTACTACGGAATACTCGACAACCAATTCATCGAGAGTCTCTGAACGGCGTTGAATGCGGGCATATTGCTCGCTCTCGGTAGAGAGGATTTGGGTAGCTTCTTTGTAGCAAGGACTAGCTTTGATATAGTCTCGTTGTTCGTAATAGATGTCTCCTGCTATAACGAGAACATTGGCTTTGTCTAGTCCGTTTTGTGTGCTACTTTCAATAGCCTGGGTGTAATATTCGAGTGCTTTGGTGGTGTCTTTTTGTGCGAGATAGACGCTACCGATAGCGCTATAAATCTGGTCAAGTAGGTCTTTGTTCTTGTCCAATTTAGCCATTTTGCTGAGTATTTTGATGGCCTCTTTGGGTGAGTCGTTAAGTTCTGCTATATGCAAGCGAGCATTGAAATCCATCTCGTTGGATGGTTGCATCTTGATAACTTTTTCGTATGCGCTTTTCGCTTGTTTGCGATCGCCTTGGAGTTGGTATAACTGTCCTAAAACAAATTGAAAACGAGGGCGATACATTTTTCTTTTCTCTTCGGGTAGAGCGATTTTGATAAATGGGATAGCCTCTTTATATTGTTTAGTTTTGAGTTTGATATCCGCGCTCACAGCTGCGTACAAAGGTGCATGTTTGCGACTGAGGTTATCCACTTGCACTTTGTTGAGCACATCTTCCGCCTCGTATAGCCAGCCCATTTCAGCATATGCTCTAGCTGTCCATAGTTGGCATTGTGCAACTATATTCGCATCGTTTGGGTAATGGCGAATGATATAGTTGAAGGTGCTGATGCTACCCAGGAACTCTCCTTTGTGGAATTCTGCTTTTGCTAGCATCATCCATGCGTTGTCCATTTGGTTATTGAATTCCTCTTGCTCCAACCATGCCGCGTATTTAGGGTTGTTGCGTTTTTTGTCATAATTAACTTTAGGTCTAGCCTTTATGCTATGCAGTTTGATGCACTTGCGACATTTCTCTATCGTTTTATCCATTTGCGAAGTAGCTGCTTGTGCTGCTTCGTGGTTAGAAACAGGGTAGAGGTTGATTATAGAGGAGAAATCATCTTTGTTAGCCTCAATGATTGCTTGTTCTCCTTCAAGAAATGAAATCGCGCCATTGTGATAAATATTATACTTGGTTTGCATTTGATGAAACCCACGAGATAAAGCGGTGTTCTTCTTGGTAGAACAGGCTATCAAGCAACTCGCAAGTGCTAATAATATGGCATAGTTGTGTAACTTCATATCGATATATTATTTCGTTTCTAATCCTTTGATATGGCTTGGCGCCGCTATAAATTCTTTCAAGTAGAATGGTTCGTAGTATGCTACTTGTTTGATGTCCAACTGAGGCAACTGCTCAGCGAGCGCTCCCATATATTGAGCCTGTGGTAGAATACCATCTATAAAATGAGCATTGTCAGATTGAATGAAGTCTTTGCATTTGCTAGCTCCATTACCGAAAAAGCAGATTGTTTGTTCATTTAATTCGGTTTCAAAGGCGTGTTCATCAATAATTTTAGCCTCAATGTCCCTCGTGCGCGCGCATTCGCGTGTATATATAGAAGTGTACACTTCCATACGACGAGCATCCAGCATAGGGCATAATAGTGCATTTTGTGGAAGATGCTGAGTGACCGCGGCTGCACAGAGTATCTGCAATGTATCTACAGGGATAAGGGGAATATTCAGTCCATAGCATAATCCTTTGGCAAGGCTTGCTCCTATTCGTAATCCGGTATAACTGCCAGGTCCTTGTGATAGCGCTACTGCATCGATCTTCCAATTGTTGGATCTAGCTTCATTCATCAGTTCTTCTACGAACAAGGGCAGTTCGCTAGCATGATTGGCACCTGCAAGGTTTGCTCTAATAACTTGTGCCTCTCCGTCTATGGTAATGGCTGCCGAACAACAGTTGGTAGATGTTTCTATACAAAGTATGGTCATAATGTTTCGTTGTTTAGAAATTTGAATTTCCTCATATCTCGATTGAATACAATCATGGCAACGATGACCGAAAGCGAATCGCTTATTGGCCAGCTCCACCACACGCCCCAAATTGGTGCTATGCCGAGCGATTCGAACAACAAAGGCAAACCTATGATAAGAGGTATAAGGAATAACACTTGTCTAGTTAAACTCAGGAATATCGCTTTGGGTGCCATGCCGATAGAGGTGTAAAAGTTACCAGTAATCATAGGAAAACCAATAGCAAACATAACGGCAAGCATGATGCGGGCTGGCGTGATGGATTGGGCAATGAGTAACTCGTCGTGTGTGAAGAGACGAATAAACCCTTCTGGCCATATCTCGCCAAATAGGAAGAGAAAACTCATCACGCAAGTAGCGCAATAGACCGCCAACTTGAATGCCCTAAGCATACGATGATAGAGCTGTGCGCCATAGTTATATCCCACGATAGGTTGCATACCTTGTTGGATACCCATGACAATCATCACAAAGAAGAATATAAACCGATTGGTCATACCGAAAGTGGCAATCTCCATATCTCCACCATAGCGCAAGAGCTGGTTGTTGAGCACGATCACCACAAAGCATGCAGCCATATGCATGAGGAACGGAGCTGTGCCTATGCCTAAAGCACGCATGGTGATATCACGCTTGAGTCGCCAAATGCCACGATGGAAGTGAATAACCTCTTTGGGATTGAGGAAGATGATCAATTCTACAATGACAGATACCAATTGGGAGATGATTGTCGCTAAGGCCGCTCCTCGTACACCCATGTCAAGCACAAAGATAAAGATAGGGTCCAATGCCACATTGAGCGAAACGGCTAATATGGTGGCGTACATGGAAATACGCGGATGACCTACCGAGCGTAGCATACTATTTAGACCATAGTAGATATGGGTTAAGATGTTACCCAAAAGGATGATTTCCATATACTCGTGGGCATACGCAATGGTCGCATCACTTGCTCCGAAAGCATAGAGGATAGGGTCTAACCAAAATAATCCCACCACCATAATGATGGCGCCCAATATAACATTGAGAATGATTACATTGGCTAGAATATCATTGGCGGAGCGATAATCTTTCTCTCCTAGTTTGATGGCTACCAACGAACTTGCACCTACACCCACCAATGTGCCAAATGCAGCGCAAATATCCATAAATGGTTTGGCTACGGTTAAGCCCGATAATGCGAGTGCGCCTACACCATGTCCTATAAAAATAGAGTCCACCATGTTGTAGAGTGACATGGCAGTCATGGCGATGATGCCTGGCATAGCATACTTGAACAGCAGACTACGAATAGAGGCGGTGCCGAGTTCGGTTATTTGTTTTTGATTCATTATTACTTTAATAAAGTGTTACAGATCGCTGCGAACATCTGTGCAGCAGGGTGTCCATCTTGCATGGCGATAGGCATACCCTCGTCCCCGCCTTCGCGGATGGATTGTACGAGAGGCACCTGACCTAGCAACGGAATATTCAACTCTTCTGCCAACTCTTTGCCTCCATCTTTGCCGAAGATATAGTAGCGATTATTTGGCAATTCAGCGGGAGTAAACCATGCCATATTCTCCACCAATCCTAGAACAGGGACATTGATCTTTTCGTTTTGGAACATATCCACTCCTTTGCGTGCATCCACTAGCGCTACGGGCTGAGGGGTAGTCACTACGATAGCACCCGTGAGCTGAAGGTGTTGCACGAGGCTCAAATGAATATCGCTTGTGCCTGGTGGCAAGTCAATCAAGAAGTAATCCAACTCGCCCCAATTGGCATCCAAAATTAGCTGTTTGATAGCATTGCTAGCCATACCTCCGCGCCATACCACAGCCTGCTGAGGGTCCACAAAGAAGCCGATTGACAGCATCTTCACACCATACTGCTCAATGGGCTCAATCAGGTTTCGTCCGTTCACAGGGGTAGATACGGGACGACAACCTTCGGTATGAAACATCTTAGGAATAGAAGGACCATGAATATCGGCATCGAGTAATCCCACTTTATACCCCATCTTTGCTAAGGTAATAGCCAAATTGGCAGATATGGTCGATTTGCCAACGCCTCCTTTGCCCGAATGAATAGCAATCACCTGACTCGCACGTAGGTTCTCCACGGAGTCCGACTTCGGAGCCATGTTCTGCTTTACAAATTTCATATGTATATGTACCGCAGCGTTCTCATCTACGTAGGTGTGGATGGCAGTTTCGGCGGCTTTGACTACCGACTTGCGAAATGGATCATTGTCTTTCTCAAAGATGATGGAGAACGACACTTCCATACCCGAAATGCGGATATCATCCTCCAGCATACCGCTTTCTATGAGGTTTTTGCCCGTACCAGGGTAACGGACATGCTCTAGTGCATCAATTATTTGTTGTGGATACATAGTTTCTTCCGTATGAACGATAATCGTCTTTTTCTATTTCTATATCTGGCTCTATGAGCGAGATGATTTGGGGCAGTTTCCAAGTGATATACTTGATGGTCAACCCACGATCCAACCATTGTTTCTCATAATGGGTTTGCAAACATCTAGCTTCTTCTATTTTGGGGCTAGCATCTGCTTCGTAGAGATTATTGGTATTCACTACGATTGGATAGTTATTCTCTAGGACCATCGCCTCGGTATAGGTGTATAGGAACGGACTATCGGTCTTGAGATGAATCATACCGTCGGGACGCAACACTTGGCGATAACGCTCCATAAAATAGGTAGAGGTCAATCGTTTGGTTACCTTCTTCATTTGTGGATCTGGGAAAGTAATCCATATCTCATCTACTTCATCTTGTGCAAAAAATCGACATAGCATTTCTATGTTGGTTCTCAGGAATGCCACATTGCTTATGCCCTCTGTCTCGGCTTGCTTAGCACCTGCCCACATGCGAGCACCTTTGATATCAATACCGATATAGTTTTTATTTGGATTACGTTTAGCCAATCCCACAGTATATTCGCCACGACCGCAACCCAACTCCAAAACGATAGGGTTGTCGTTCTTAAAATAATTCTCACGCCAATGCCCTGCCATCGCTAGCACAGCACTTGTCTCCACCTCCTGTGCTCCACATTGAAACACGTTGTGGAAGGTTTCCATTTCCGCAAATTTCTTTAACTTATTTTTGCTCATTTCGTATGATTTTTACGCCTACTTCTTTTATTCCAACCAATGTATCCTCACGCATTCCTTGTGTGATAGATATTTGATATTCTCCGCTATTGGCAAACTGATAACTATCGCTATAGAGTAGCGGCAACTCGTGTACTGTTAAGCCTCCTCCCAACCATTCGCCTCGCTCGTTGGCCATATAACATTCAATGGTATCACGAGTGAGCAAAAGACTATCTTGCTCAATATCCACAAACAGCCAAAGATTTTGATATGGATATACATCTGTGTGGCGAATCGTAATCAGCATCTGATAATCGGCAATGCTATCTGTGATAACAGGCTGATAACACAGACTTGAGTCTGCTTCCCAACCCACATTGGGTAGGGACTTGAAGACTGTATAGACAATATCGCCTTGACAACCGACAAGCAGCAGACTAACTATTAGTATCAGAATGTTTCTTTTCATTGCCTCTATTGTGATGATGTTTGCGATCATGTCCTCGTCCTTGGCGATTGCCTGGATTATTCTTGTTTTTCTTCTTGTCAAAACGGGTCAAATCATCTTGGCCCACCACGTTTTGGTAATCCACCTCTACGACTGGCATAGTTCCTTGTTTGCCACCCAAGGTGAGTGGTTTCTCGCCTCGGCGGTTCATGTCGATGATTTCTCTTGCTCGACTAGCAGGTATAGATTCCAAGTTAGCAGGATGATGGGCATCGGTAGAGTAGGTTGCTTCGCCCTTCAACGGATCGGTTGAGAACAAATACCATGTTGCATCTTTCGTCTCTAACTGAATATTGCGTGATGGCATCTTCTTGACTGCCTCTTCATAAACAGGAGTCTCGTAGTTCAAACAACATTTCAGTTTGGCACATTGTCCCGCCAATTTCTGAGGGTTGAGAGACAAGTTCTGTATCCTTGCTGCGTTGGTTCCTACTGATGTAAATTGGGTCATCCAAGTGGAACAACACAATTCTCTACCACACGGACCAGTTCCGCCGATACGTCCTGCCTCTTGGCGAGCACCAATCTGCTTCATCTCAATACGAATACGGAAGGTCTCCGCATACACCTTGATGAGCTGACGAAAATCCACACGACCTTCAGCAATATAGTAGAATATCGCTTTGGTGCCATCGCCTTGATACTCTACATCACCAATCTTCATCTCCAAGCCTAACGACTTCGCCAACTGACGAGACTTAATCATCGTCTCTTGCTCTTTGGTGTGTGCCTCGGCGGCACGTTGTTTGTCTTCTTCGGTAGCGATACGGGTGATATTGCGTATCTCGTAGCGCTCAAGATTGATATTACTCTTCTTGATTTGTACGGGTACCAATCTGCCCGTCAGAGTCACCTCACCCATATCGTATCCTGGGTTGGCTTCCACAATCACCACCACGCCCTTCTCCAAGGGAAGATGATCAACATTATGGTAGTAGCCCTTGCGGGTGTTCTTAAATTGTACTTCTACCAAGTCCGTTTCCTCGCCAGCACTAGGGACGTCACTCATCCAGTCCATCACAGGAAGCATGTGATGCGAATTGCGCTTGCACGACTTCTCGGATATATGGCACGAACCATTATTTATCATAAAATCTTCTTTCATATATATTCTGTATCAACTCTAAACACTAAACACGAAACTACCTTTTCACCATCACAATCATCTGCAAGCACAGATCGAAGAAGATGATTTTGGCATTGCCGTTTTGACCGATTTGCACCTCTGCTTTGCTTAGTTCATCCATCATTCTCTCTACATTGCCCTCGTGGATAAATGGCGCAAACTTACTCGAGAACTGCCTCTCCGCTGCGGTTTGGTAATTCATCTCTGTGCATTGGAAATTGTAGATATAGTTCTCGCGAATCTGTTTCTGTGCATATTGCAAGAATGCTTTTTGTTTCTCACGTCCTTCCTTCGCATCCGCCATCGCCAAACTCCATTTGCGCAATTCCAACAATGCTCCGTAGTCTTTCTTCTGACCCACCAACCACGCATTGCGCATCAACGCCACAAAGTCATTAAAGAATCCCTCTTGCTCCTCGGTCGCGCTCGCTAATTTCTTGGCTACCAAATAACTACCATTCGCTATATGTGCCAAATCTTCGCCCATTTGCCTATCTTCTACTTCGCCTTGCTCCAACAACGCATTTGCTAGCACTTCTACACTCAAACGAGGTACGCGCACCTCCTGAGTACGCGACAAAATAGTACTCAATAACTGGTCTGGGTGTTCGCTAACTAATAAGAATAAGGTCTTGTGAGGAGGCTCTTCCAGTAGTTTCAATAACTTGTTGGCACAACTCACATTCATCTTCTCGGGCTGCCAAATGATCATCACTTTGTATCCATCGCCAAAACTCTTCAACGATAACTTGCGCAAAATCTCACTACTCTCCTTCTCGTAAATCATCGCTTGCTTGGTCTCTGCTCCCATCTTCACACCCCAATCATCGCTGTCAAAATAACTGCTTTCCAATACCATCTCGCGCCACTTGTCCGCAAAATCATCACACACATCACCCGCATCACTTTTCACGATAGGAAAAGCAAAATGCAAATCAGGATGCTGCAACTTCTGATACTGCAAACAGGTAGGACAAACGCCGCACGAATCCTCATCTGTCCTATTGGGACAGTTCACGTACTGAGCATACGCCAAAGCCAATCCCATCTTGCCCACACCTCTCTCACCTGTCAATAACTGAGCATGAGCAATACGACCCTCGCGAACACCCTGGCGAAGCTGGCGCTTCACTTCTTCTTGTCCTATGATTTCACGAAATAGCATACTTACACAATTTAGCCTGCAAAGGTACAAAAAAAATAGCACATTTGCAAGAATTTTCTGCTTTTTATTGAGAAATGATAGATGAAATCTATCCTCATGCCATTTCTTAGTCATCTTTTCCCATCTTTTTTCTACCTTTTCCCCATCTTATTGCCCTCTGTCTCCATAGGGACTTCATAGGGACTTCATCGGAACCTCATCGGAACTTTACCGATAGACAACCGATAGATCACCATGACTTCTCGCTGTCCAATTCCCATGATAACCAACCCACTTAACTACCACGAAAACACCACTTAGGCAAGAATTTTTGCTAAAAATTTGGTAGTATTAAAAAAAAGCAGTACCTTTGCACGCTTTTTCGTGAAAAAAGCATACCATTAATATTAACCCGGACACGCAACTCGTGTAGTTGTAGTCCACAAATCAAAACAAACAAATGGCAACAAAAATTCGTTTGGCTCGTCATGGTCACAAAGACTACGCTTACTACCACATCGTAGTAGCTGACAGCCGCTCGCCACGTGATGGCAAAATTATTGAGCGTATCGGTTCTTACAACCCAAACAACAACCCTGCTAAAGTAGATCTCAAGTTTGATCGCGCTTTGTACTGGGTTAACGTTGGTGCTCAACCTACTGACACTGTTCGCAACATCCTCTCTGGTGAGGGCGTTATGCTCATGAAGCACTTGAACGGTGGTGTAGCTAAGGGTGCATTCTCTGCTGAAGAGGCTCAAAAGCGTTTCGACGCTTGGAAAGCACAAAAGGATGCTAAGAATGGTAAGATCAGCCAAGCAGAAGCTGACAAGAAAGCTGCTGCTGCTAAAGCATTGCTCGCTCAAGAGGTAGAGACTAACAAGGCTAAAGCTGCTGAGGTAGCTAAAAAACGCCAAGAGGCTATTGACGCTCTCGCTGCTGCTGCGGTAGAGGCTGCTCAAGAGGCTGCTGCTGTTGAGACTGAGGCTGCTGAGTAATTATCCTCTTAATGATTAAACTAAAAGGAGTCCCCACGGACTCCTTTTTTTGTGTACATGATTGGGTCGCAAAGGTACAAAAAAATGAATAAAACCAAGAAAAATGAATAAAAATTTTGCCAAACAAAAAAATCATCGTACCTTTGCGAAGATTTTAGTGCTAGAATAATCCATGCTCAACGTATCCATTGTTTTATATCGTCCAGATTGGGAGCAAGTTAGTGCTCTGACTCATGCACTTTTGCAGTCGCAGCGGGTAAATCGAGTGTATTGGATTGATAACTCGCCTCAGGCTGCGGAGCAATTTCCTTTGCAGTCAGAACGCATTCAATATCAGCATAATTCTACTAATCTTGGCTATGGCGCTGCTCACAATATCGCCATCCGAGAATCTATCTATGATAATATCCCCTTCCACTTGGTAATCAATCCAGATATTATCCTAGATTCCAAAGAGTTAGACCATATGTTGGATTTTGTTTCTCAAAACCCATTGGTGGGCTCTCTCATGCCTAAAGTGACTTATCCAAATGGTCAGTTGCAATATCTGTGTAAACTCCTTCCTACTCCTCTAGATGTTTTTGGGCGACGTTTCTTGCCTGCTTCTTGGATTGCTCGACGCAATCATCAATACGAGATGCGCGCTTCGGGCTATGATAAGATTATGAATATCCCTTATCTTAGCGGATGTTTCATGTTACTTAGAACAGAGGCGGTCAAACAGGTGCGACTTTTTGATGAGCGATTTTTTATGTATCCTGAGGATATGGATCTCACACGACGCATTCATCGCAACTACCTAACGGTCTATTTCCCACATGCCACCATTATCCATAATCACGAGAAAGCATCTTATAAGTCGCTCAAAATGTTATGGATACACATGGTCAACATGTGCCGTTACTTCAATAAATGGGGGTGGTTCCGCGACAAAGAACGCCAACTCTTCAACGATACCGCCATTCGCGAATATCTCTAACGCACAAAAGGGGCTACCGAAAGGTAGCCCCACTATATTGTGGTTTACAATAATTGCTTAGAGAGCGTTAGTGTGCAAAGCCAAGCTAGACTTCAAGTTAGCTGCTTTGTTGCGGTGAATGATGTTACGCTTAGCCAATTTGTCCAACAATGAGCTTACTTTTGGCAACAATTGCTCAGCAGCAGCTTTGTCGGTTGTTGCACGCAAAGCGCGAACAGCATTACGAGCTGTCTTTGCGTAGTAGTGGTTGTGAGCTTTACGAGTTGCAGTTTGGCGAATACGCTTCAAAGATGATTTATGGTTTGCCATCTTAATAATAAATCTTAATAAATGTTACTATTCTTATGTTATCTTGTAGTGCCACGGGGAATCGAACCCCGCTTTAGAGAATGAAAATCTCTTGTCCTAACCGATAGACGATGGCACCTTTTTCTCCACTATGGGCGAAAATCGGGTGCAAAATTACTGCTTTTTTTTCATATGACCAAATATTTTCATTGAAAAAGCACATTTTTTCAAAAAAAATTGCATATTTCCCCAGAAAATAGTACCTTTGTAGCCCGAAAACAACTGTTAAACAATGAATTTAAGAAATTTTACACTGTTTCTTGCTATCGTTTGTGCCACCTGCGTGACTATGGCACAAGAGCAAAAAAACTCCCTTCCTGATCTTTACACGGCAGAGCAAGGTTTTTTTGATCCAACGCGTAAAGCACAACAAGAGGAGTATAAGTTTGCTACCCCTTGGAGATTGGAGTTGGGATATGCCCAACTCAATCATCGTACACAGGACACCTCCGCTGTCTATATGCATGGTGTACGTTTGGGTGCAACAGTAGATTTCATCTTGCCACACCATTTCTCTATCCAAACAGGAGCGTTGCTTACCTTCACGTATGGTCGCAACAACCAACATTGGGCGATTAGCACGCCAGAGTTTGCACAGGTCAATGTTCTAAAGCATAATCTCCTACAACTTCAACTCACCATCCCCGTGCGCGCGTACTATAATATTAAGGTGTGGAAAAAACTCAATCTGTTCTTCTATGCTGGACCACAACTCAATATTGGACTTACGAATTACGATGTGCTCAAAACCAAAGTGGACCCTTCTACCTTGGCATGGCTAAAAGAGCAAGGAGTTCCTACCACCTCTCATGATAGATATGTGACCAAAGAGTTATACCGCACCAATATCCAATTCGGACTAGGTGGGGGATTGGAGTGGGATCGCTATCGCATCCAAGCTGGCTACGACTTCGGACTCAACAATATTCTTCGAACATCTGTTTTGCCTAAGCAAAAGATGAACGAATGGGGATGGATGTGTACATTCTCCTACAAACTGTAATCCTATCGGGATATCCGAACATCTACCAATAAATGGCATAATACACCCTAAGTACAAGCCGAGTGCTTATGGGATATTAGCTAACTATATTATTAACTACAGGGGTGCCTCTCACGGCTGAGATTATACCCTTTGAACCTGGGCAGGTAATGCTGCTAAGGAAGTATGAAACACTTCACTATTTTTCTATCCGCCGCTTTGGCGGCAAGTGTCGTTGCATATGCGCAAACGGACACTATCCTCCTCACCAGACAACTGGATGAGGTCACTGTTAACGCGCCTGTAGCGCAAGTCACTAACAATCACACCGCTCTTACCAACGAGCAGATCAACCAGAGCAACACGGGACAAAACCTCCCCTTTTTGCTCTCTGCCACACCTGCTCTCGTGGCGACTAGCGACGATGGACTAGGTATTGGTTACACCTATTTCCGTATTCGTGGTACGGATCACACCCGTATCAACATGACCCTCAACGACGTGCCGCTCAACGATAGCGAGAGCCAGACCGTCTTCTGGGTCAACATGACCGACATGGCCAGTAGCATGACCTCACTCAATGTCCAACGCGGCGTAGGCACCTCTACCAACGGTAGCGCCTCCTTCGGCGCCAGCATCAATATGTCCACCTCATCACCTCATCACCTCATCACCTCATCGCCTGATAGCCTCATCGCCTCCTCCGTAGGTCTCTCCTTCAACGGCGGCATGTACAACACCTTCCGCGAGATGATCAATGCTCACATCGTGCTACCTAACCATTGGCGAGCAAATGCTCGATTCTCCAAGGTCAACTCCGACGGTTTTCTCTATCGTACCGCCTCCGACCTTTACTCCTACTACGGCGACCTCGGTTGGTATGGCGCTAAAACAGAGGTGGTTGGTCGCTTCTTTGGAGGTGGCGAGAAGACAGGCATGGGCTGGGACGGCGTGGACTACAACACCGCCTATGGCATCAACGGAGCCGATCGTCGCTATAACCCCGCAGGTGAATACACCACGACTGCTGCTGACGGCTCCGACTCTACTGCCTACTACCCCAATCAAACCGACAATTACGCACAACAGCATGCCCAATTGTCTATCAATCACCGCTTTACACCTCAATGGTCACTCTCCGCGACTGCCCATTATACCCACGGAGCAGGTTATTATGAGCAATACAAACGCAAAAAACTCTCCTACTGGGGCCTCCCCCTCGCCTTTACACCTTACACCTTAGACCTTACACCTGATCACAAGGCCTACGGCATGTACCGCAAGCAACTCGACAACCATTTCTTCGGCGGTGTGCTCTCTGCCAAATACATCTCTGAGCCTGTTGATCTTCAGTTTGGCGGTGCAGCCAACTACTACTTGGGCGATCACTTCGGTACCCTCCACTACCTCGAAGATATCCCATTGCCAATATCCAATAGCCCATATCCTTACGAATATTACCGCAACAATGCCCGCAAGACAGACGCAAATATCTATGCCAAAGCCAAATATCGCCTTATCACCTCATCGCCTCATCGCCTTACTCTCTACGCCGATCTCCAATACCGCTATGTTCGCTACGAGCGCAATGGCATGAACGACGAAGATATGACCGACCTCCCGCTACAAGTGGACTTCCATTTCTTCAACCCCAAAGCGGGCTTGACCTACCAAAACCGTGGTCACTTGCTCTCCGCTTCCTTCGCCATTGCCAACCGCGAACCTAGTCGCAACAACTACAAGGAGAATGTCGTCTATGATGCCACTACGGGCGAATATACGGGTCTGCCTCATGCCGAACGCCTCTACGACTACGAACTGGGTTATACCTACTCCCATCCTCGTTTTGCTGTGGGTGCCAACCTCTACTTCATGGACTATGACAACCAACTCGTTCTCACAGGCGAGTACAATGATGTGGGAGCATACAAGACCAAGAATGTCAAGGATTCTTACCGCATGGGAGCTGAGATTACGGCGGGTGTGAAGATCACAGATTGGCTGCGTTGGGACGCTAACCTCGTGGCTTCACGCAACAAGATCCTCAATTACCACCAGTATATTGACCTCTACGACGACCAAGACAACTGGAATTGGGTAGGGCAGGATTCTGTGGTAGGTACTACCACCATCGCTTTCTCGCCAACCCTTACCGCTTCTTCCCTCTTCACTTTTGATGTGGCAGGCTTCACAGCTACCGTGCAGACGAATGTGGTAAGCAAGCAGTACTTGGACAATACCCAGGACGAGAACGCTATGCTCCGTGCCTATTCTACCACGAACCTCAATCTCCAATATCAATTGCCAATAGCCAATCGCCGATACCCCGACATCCGCCTCATGTGCCAAATCAACAATATCTTCAACGCCAAGTATGCGAATAACGGTGGTGCTGAGGCAAGCCGCTTCATGGACGGCAGCCGTTGTTGTTGGTACTACGCGCAGGCAGGCATCAATGTCCACGCTGGCTTCTCCGTCACATTCTAACCCATCCGTCATTTTCTAACCTATACATTTCTAACCCATACAAAAGAAGCTAGACCCTCGTCTAGCTTCTTTTTGTTCTCGCCTTTCGCCTTATTGCCTCATTGCCTTATCGCCTACAGAAAACTCCTTTGGCAGCGGTGCCTCAAATCGCACTTTCTTCTCCGTCATTGGATGAATGAACTCCAATGTGCGTGCGTGCAGACACAATCGGTCTATTGGTGAGTACTCATTGCCATGACCATATTTTCTATCGCCCATCACGGGATGACCGATGCTCTGCATATGTACACGGATTTGGTTGGTTCGACCGGTCTCTAGGTTCAGTTCTACGAGACTGATATTCATCTCTTGGTCACCTTCCCCGATGGTGGTAGCTTTCAATACCTTGTAGTTCGTGATGGCTTTTTGTCCGCCGTTGTCCTTGTCGGATGAATAGACCATCGCTGTTTGGTGATCCTCGGTGAGCCATGAGGTGATTGTTCCCTCTTTCTTCTCCAGGTGTCCTTCCACAAGTGCTACATATGTACGGCGTGTCACTAGTTGTTTCCAGTAGGTACGCATATACTCTTGTAGTTCAGCGGATTTAGCAAACACCAACACGCCGCTGGTCTCGCGGTCAAGGCGGTGCACTACGTGTACGGTGTTGCGGTTAGACTGCTTGCGTACATAGTCTTTGAGGATAGAGTAGGCGGTCATCTCGCTGCTCTTGGGGTTGTAAGGAACGGTGAGTAGTCCGTTCTTCTTCTCCACAATGATGAGGGCATTATCTTCATAGATAACGCGCAGTTTAGGGTGACGGAGCTCAACGTTTCCGCGACCTTGTAGGATATTGATCACATCGCCTGCTTTGAGCGGCGTGTCATGACGGGTTTGAATGCCTGCGTTGACGGTCACTCGTCGTTGACTGAGTAGCTGCTTCACGCTGGTGCGGGTCATTCCGCCTAGCTTAGCGAGTAGGAAAGGCATCAACTCTGTTGCCGCCTCCACTCTAAAAGATGTATCTTGTTTGCGTCTCATTCGTTTAATTACTAAAACCGCTGCAAAGGTACGACAAAAAATGCACATACGCAAGCGAAGCGAGCAAATATTCATAAAAATGATAGATTCATCTATCTCATCCATTATCCATCACTCGCTCAAGCTCGCTTGAAAGCGAAGTGTTGGATAATGGATGACAAGGTGGCAACCGATTTTATGACTATTTGCGAGTGAACTGGAGTATGGGCTGCATTGAGCGAACGTAGCTACGGGGGAATTGGCTTTGATAGTGATGGCATTTTGAGCGGATTAATCAAAGCCAAGGCAGATGTCCGAAGTACGACTACCAATTACGGGTTCATAACGGGTTCGTATGCTACCTTCACTATGTGATTACTATGAGATTACTATATGATTAGTATGTGATTCATATCCCTTGCTTATCCTGTGCTTATCCCTTCGGAGTGATAACGGGATGGTAACGGGGAAGATTATACTTTGTGCAACTGCGATTTCTGCGAAAAGTGCGCAAATCAATCCTAAAAAACTAGACACCAAATTCGCAATTTTCGCAGTTTGCGCACTTATTCTTCAAACTAAGAAGACATCCTAACTCACTATAAATCATCACTTATCACTCATAGTTCATAGTTATTCAATGAAGTCTCACGGACTGTCTAGGGACAAATCTAAGAGTCGGATAAAAAGTCCGTAGAAATCCTTTTCAAAATCTTTTCTCCCTGAAAATCAGCACTTCATTCTTCGTTATGCAGTATGTCAGTATTGTCGTTTCTGTCGTTTTTAAACCGTCAATACCGACAAAAACGACATTTCCGCCACATGTCGGTTTGTTAACTAAGGGTTAACCATACGTTAACAATCCTAGCGCAAAGGTAGCGCAATTATTAACTAAAATATAGGCGGGAAGTGATATGATTAATCGCTTCCCGCTAGATGGTAGTTAGGTAAATAAAAATCCAAAATAACTTAATTTTTCTTGTGAGTTTAAAAAAAATATTGTAATTTTGTAGCCGAATCCTATGCTGGAGGGAGTATGTCCTGCGAAAAGTGTTTCGCAATGGGTCTTTCTTGGGTAGGTTTCGGACATATTAAATAGCGTTTATTGATGCTTTGTGTTTGTGAATAACCAGCGGAGGTCTGCGCTTTTTATTGCTTTTCATAAAAATATGGTACTTAATAAAATATTCTTCCATCAAGTGACAACCAGTGTAACCCTATGGTTACGCCTCGTTTTGTTGTTGCTATGTGTCAGTGTTTCAGGTGTGTTATTGGCGGATAGTCGCCTAAATGCCGATGGTGGCAGTTGGTTGAATACAGATGAACATGGTGCTGAAGGTACCGAGTTCTATTTGACGTTTATGAAAAACTATGGCAAAGAGGTGAAAGATGATGATATCGTTTTAATCCTATATGCAACCTCTCGTTATGATGCTAATATAACAGTAACAGGCTGGAGGACACCTTTAAATGGAACTTCGTCCACTGCTTGGCAAAAAACCTTCCATGTTGAAAAAGATAAATACGCTTATATTACGATTCCAAATGAGGTAGCTTATATGGATCAGTATGGCAAAGCGCTAAAGGGGTTAAAGGTGACTTCTGACAAGAAGATTACATTATATTCTTGTAGTTCGCATAGATCATCATACGATGCTACAATGGTGTATCCTGTTGAAGCGAATAATAAAGAATATCTGTTGCAAACATATGAAATTGATAATGAGTCAACAGAATTCGCTATTGTGAGTACAGAGGATAATAATGAGATTAGTTTAAAAATTATTGAAACTAATTATTTTAGTGTAGATTTATCACAAAATATCAAGGATACTACTTTAGTCCTTAATGAGTCGGAGTCGTTCCTATATAGGTCACCTGCAGGAGCGGTATCATTGATTGGATCTAGCGTGTGTGCAACTCATCCTGTTGCATTTTTTCAAGGTGGGCAACACTCTGCAATAACTAATGGAACAAGTAGCCATATTTTTAGTAATACAATGCCTACGGATGGCTTTGGTAAAAATTATGTAGTTACTAGGACTAAGGATAAAAACTATGATATTGTTTATTTTTATGCAGCAGAAGATAACACTTTGATCTATCGCAACGGAGTATGCATCGATACAATTAACCAAAGAGAAATATTGATTGATGAAATCAAGTGGGCAAATTTCCCAACTGGTTCTATAGTTTATAAAACTAGTAGAGCTACAGGTTGTTCTATTTTTCAGACCTCAGAGAGCGACTTATCTGCACCTACTATGACGGATTTGACGCCATTGGAAAGTTCGATAAAGCGTACTGTATTTGCTTGCTTCCATTTTCAATATGACCACGAGCATGAGTTTGAGATTAAGCAGCATTATGTAAATATAGTTTTGCCCAAAAAACATGTTGGAACAATGATGATTGATGGCCGAACTATTAATCGCAATCAATTTAGTGATATCTCGTCCTTAATCAACGGAGAACAATATGTATGGACTAGTCAAAAAATATCGCAAGGAAGTCATGTTCTAGAAAATAGTGCAGGAGGCTTTGTTGCTCATGTTTACGGCTATGATAAGGTGAAAATAAATCCCAGACTTAGTGAAACTATCACCTACTCGTACTCTGCTGGTCGTAATATTTTGCACCCTGCATGGATATTAATTGATGGAAAACGAGTGAATCAAAAAGCCATTTGCGAAGGAGATCCACCAATCACGTTTACATCTGTCATTAATTATGACTATACCAATGTGAGATGGGAGTTCCATTCGCTTCAGGGTAAAATATATGATGATACTATCATTCGAACTGTCCGTGGAGACTCTATCATCTCAAGGCACTATGTTGATGTTGAAGGAGATTCTACAACATCTGTGCATATAGATTCAGTCTATATGATTGTGGACCGGACTACTCCGCTTTGTGGTTACACAATTACAGATACAATCAAAGCTGCTATTATTGTAAACGACACATTTGCTATCCAAGATCGACAAGATGTGTGTTATGGCGACACGATGACCTTGCATTACAAAGGCACTGAAGTGAAGATTCCGGCAGATACCCTTCATACATATAAATTTGGAACCAAGTCCTATAGGTTTAGTCTAAACACTCCCTATAGTTTCGTAGACTCATTAAAGACTAATTCTGCTTGCGATACTTGCAAGCATTGCGATAGCATCATCAATCAGGTGCGCATTATTCGTCCTATATACAACGATACAGCACAAGATTCCATCTGCGTCAATCATCTACCGTATCAATGGCGGGATTCTTTGGGGAACCTAATCCGCGAATTAGACCTACCGGATTCTATCAAGAGCAAACTTATCCTAAAAACAGAAAATGCATATCATACCGAAACAATTTGGGATTCGGAAAATTTCGGGACAATATATGGTTGTGATAGTATTGTTAATATCGAACTTACTGTCTTGCCGATATATGATTTGCATGATTACGACACTGTGTGTGTAGATTCGGTTCGTGCCTATTCATGGTATCGACATCCATATGCAAACGGTAAATATTTTTATACCAATGGTAAAAAAGTAAGTTATATCCCACAAAATACAAGTGGGGAGTTTGAGTATGTTGATTCGTTGAAAACCAAAGGGTGTATCCAATGTGCTGACTCACTAGGATGCGATAGTATTTGGACATTACACCTAAAAGTACTAGACCGACATATTGACGAGTCATGGGGAAGCATCTGTTCTAACGAATCGTATCTTTGGCAAGATACCCTATGGTTAGGATGGAATTTTCCAGAGGATGAATTAAGTAGCCTAACACACAAATATAAATATGTTTACAAAAGGGATACTACATTGCGTGTTACATATCCAACAGAGGATGCCTTCGGTTGTGATAGTACGATCATTTTGCATCTAAAAATATATCCTGCTTATCCCGAAGTCTCTTACAATGATACGACATATGTGCATATATGCGAGAATGAGTCATATGAGTTTTATGGTACAACTTATAATGCGAATGGCGAGTGGCGTACCGTGGATCATTCAATAGGTCGTCAGGTGTTGACGTATATGGATGCTACTTCTCATGATTGCGATAGCGCTGTAGCTCATGTGATATATGTTCATCCTACATACCTAGATACTATTTCCGTTACCGAATGTCAAAGTCATACATCTACATATAAATGGACTGAGATTACTGAGACTTCCATTTGGGATAAACAACGCAATAAGCACATATCACCCAATGATATTCCATTGAATGAAGCGGGCGATTTTATATATGTTGATTCTACCAAAACAAAAACATGTACTGACTGCTGCAATGGAATAGGTTGTGACAGTGTCATTGTTTTGAAACTGCATGTCAGTCCTATATTTGATACCATAGAGTCTAAGCCACTATGCGAGAATGATACTCTGCATTGGCGTGGAAAAACTTATGTGGGTGGAAAGGCTGCGGATGCAATAGCTGCAGGCGCTACAAAACGCTATTGGGCAACCCCTATACCTAACCCTAACGAAGCTGAAGATACCTATCGTCTTCCAAAGACTTATGAAGAGATTGATCACAAATGGAATGGAAATAAATATACCGACTCTATTCATTTCACGACGAAAGATGGTTGTGATAGCATTTACTGGCTAGAGTTGACTGTTTATCCATCGTATGAGATCCATGATACATTGCATGTATGTGACAATAAATCAATAGATTGGGAAGGTAAAACATATGCGGGTTCTAAGTTTGAAGGAGCTGCAGATCATAACTATGCCACATCCGATAATTGGTACACGGATACTAGGTCTTTCCTAATTGGTAACTCATGTGATTCCGTTCGCATTTTGCACCTGAAGGTTCATCCATCGTATGATAGTGTATATGTAGATTCAGTGTGTCAAGATTATTCTTATGTATGGGATAAGCATATGAATCGTATCTTGTATGATTCTATCCAACAGCGAGACATCTTCTTCAGCGATAGCATCCCTACCATCGAACCTGGTTGGCATACGTATGTGGATAATTTATCAACTACTACTTGTGCAGAGTGTGAGGATGGTTCGTGTGATAGTATCTGGACCTTGCGCTTGTATGTAAAGCCAACAGCTGTACATACTGAGTATATTACTATTTGCCCAGAACAATTACCTTATCCATATGGAAGCCATGGTAAGGTTGCAACGCAAGCAGGTACTTATCTAGATACCATCCATAGAAGTTATGGTGATGGTTGTGATAGTATAACGACCTATGTCATTACTGTAAGTGAAGAGAATCGTTCCGTATTCCATGTTACGATTTGTAATAACGAACTCCCATATAACTATGACTATGGTAGTACGCCAACAGCTAACTTGCACTTTACTAATCTAACACAATCGGATACATACTATGACACTATCCGAATCGCTGGAATGTGTAATCATATTCTTGAGTTGGATTTAACGATTAATGACACCACTCAAACAGACACCACCTATTATTTATGCGAAGGTGATACCTATGTGGATAAAGACTTTACTGATATCATAGCCACTCGCGATACCTCTTATGTAAAGCGTTTAGAGCGCGCCAATAGTGTAGGTTGTGATAGTGTAGTATATGTGACGGTTCGCTTTGGTGCGACCTACGAAGTCCACGAT
>JBGVEC010000164.1:0-3159 GCA_045119815.1 Paludibacteraceae bacterium
CCGTGATGAGGTAGTAGATGAGAAATCGACGACTACCCCAACGTTCCTCAATAGCTGGACCGAACATCAAAACAGCGAACATATTGAAGAAAATATGCGAGAAATCGGCATGCATGAACATGTATGTCAGAGGTTGCCAAATATGGAACTCAGATGCCGTGATATAGTGCAAACCTAAATAATGTGTCATGTCAATACCATATCGACCGAACACATAATCGGCAAAAAAGACGATTAGATTAATGATAAGAAGGTTTTTGGTTATTGGTGGAAGGTTTCTAAACATATCTTATAAATTATTAAATTTGCATGCAAAAGTAGTGAAAAATACATGAAAACCCAAACAAAAACCATGCAATTACCTAGAAAAATATCGATTTTGGCAGAAAATTGAGTTTTTTTTTGCAAAATTGTTTGTAGTATTAGAAAAATGTAGTATCTTTGCAGCAAATCTTCGGAAACTCCGATAGAGAAAATAAGTTTAACCATAAATAAATATCTATTCGTATGAATAAAGCAGATCTCGTAGCTGCTATTGCAGCTGAAGCTGGCTTGACCAAAGTTCAAGCACAAGGTGCTCTTGAGGCAACTGTAAATGCAATCGCTGGTGCCCTCCAAAAAGGTGAGAGCGTACAATTAGTAGGTTTCGGTACTTTCTCTGTAGTAGAGAAAGCTGCTCGTCAAGGCGTTAACCCTGCAACTGGCGCTAAGATTGAAATCGCTGCTAAGAAAGTAGCTAAGTTCAAAGCTGGTAAAGGTTTGGCTCTCTAATTTGTAGTCAAGGCATATAACGAGTTGCTCTATAGGGCAACTCGTTTTGTGTCAAAAACCTTGCAACTTTTAAAACTTTTAGAACATTAGAACTTTTTAACCATGCTTAATATTATACTTTGTGGTGCCCCAGGTAGTGGCAAAGGCACACAATCTGATCTTATTGTAAAGAAATACGGTTTGCAACACCTCTCAACCGGTGATGCGCTCCGCGCGGAAATCAAGTCTGGCAGCGAGCTCGGTAAAGAGATTGGCGAACTCATCGCAGGCGGAAACTTGGTTCCAGACCATAAGATGATTCACCTCATCGCACGCTATTTGGATAACCTACCAGAAGATTGCAAAGGCGTAATCTTTGACGGTTTTCCACGTACCGTAGCACAAGCTGAGGCGCTAGAGCTCTTGCTTGAGCGTCGCCAAATGAAGGCTGTGCTTCTCGACTTGTTCGTAGAGGAAGACGAGGTTATCAAACGTCTTTTGAACCGTGGTAAAACGAGCGGTCGTGCAGATGACAACTACGAGACCATCAAAAAACGTCTCCAAGTATATCAAGCAGAGACCAAACCTGTTTGCACATACTATCTCCGTCGCCACAACTACTTTGCTATCAACGGCAACAACTCAATGGAAGATACCTTCTGCCAAATTGACAACATTCTGAAACTAGTTCAACAATAAGATATGGCTTCATCCTCGTTTATCGACTATGTAAAAATCTACTGCCGCTCTGGTAAGGGTGGTCCAGGTAGTCTGCACTTCCACCGCGCAAAATACGTGCCTAAAGGTGGACCGGATGGTGGTGATGGTGGACGAGGAGGACATATCATCCTTCGCGGTAACCGCAACCTCTGGACACTCCTTCACCTCAAGTACCAGAAGCATATCTTTGCTACCGATGGTGGTAAGGGTGGTCCTTCACGCTCATTTGGTAAAGATGGCGAGGACAAAATCATAGAAGTACCTTGCGGAACAGTAGTGTACAACGGTGATACCGGCGAATTTATGTGCGAGATCAAAGACCACCAAGAGGAGATCATCCTCTTCCGTGGCGGTAAAGGCGGATTGGGCAACTGGCATTTTCGCACAGCGACCAACCAAGCCCCTCGTTACGCACAACCTGGCGAGCCTTGTATGGAAGCCAATGTTATTCTCCAGCTCAAGGTCCTCGCTGACGTCGGACTAGTAGGATTCCCTAATGCGGGTAAGTCCACCCTACTATCTGTAGTGAGTGCGGCTAAACCAGAGATTGCGGACTATCCATTTACCACCCTCACTCCTCAGTTGGGTATCGTATCCTATCGCGATAACCAGTCATTCTGTATGGCGGATATCCCAGGAATCATTGAGGGTGCAGCAGAAGGACGCGGTTTGGGTCTGCGTTTCTTGCGCCACATTGAGCGCAACGCAGTATTACTCTTTATGGTGCCAGTCATCACGGAAGATATTAAAAAGGAATACGAGATTCTGCTTTCCGAGTTAGAGAAATACAACCCACAACTGCTAACCAAAGCACGCATCCTAGCTATCTCCAAATGCGATATTGCAGATCCAGATATGGACCTCGATAAACTCACACGAGAATTGTCCGAGGAATTAGGTATCTCCGTAATCTGCTTCTCTTCCGCTAGCGGAACGGGGCTAACCGAACTGAAGGATATGCTATGGGAAGAGCTCAATAAAGAGCAAAATCAAGTGATAGACATCTCACACGCTCCTATCGAGGTGAAAGTCATTGAGCGTGATGAAGACGACGAAGATGATGAAGACGATGAACCACACACTATCTACCTCAACGAGGTGGAAGAAGAGTGGGATCTGGACAAATACCGCGGCATAGGCTGGGATACGCAGGATGAGTAGTTTAGAGTTTAGGGGTTAGTGTTTAGAGAGAAGGGTACATACGACCGATTTATAGCGTGGCGTGAGCAGCACATCCCGCAGAAGAACTTGGTACTGATACTGAGTTTCTTTGTGGGTGCATTGGCATCTTGTGCTGCACAGTTGCTCAAACTGATGATCCACGGATTACAACACCTCGTTGAACATCACCTGATAGCGCAAAACCATTGGTTATACCTTATCACCCCAATGATAGGTATCACGCTAGCAGGATTATTCGTCAAGTATGTGGTTAAAGATGATATCTCGCATGGTATCACTAAGATTCTCTATGCCATCTCTCAACGTAAATCCATCATCAAACTCCATAATACTTGGACCTCAGTGGTAGGTTCGGCAGTGACTATCGGTTTTGGTGGTTCGGTCGGAGCCGAGGCACCTATCGTGATGACAGGTGCAGCGATCGGTAGTAATCTAGCCAAACTATTCCGCCTTGACCAGAAGACGATGATGCTCATGATTGGTTGTGGTGCAGCAGGTGCCGTGGGT
>JBGVEC010000165.1:0-4140 GCA_045119815.1 Paludibacteraceae bacterium
CAAGGTGATGTACCATTCTTCTACCAATACTGGCACCCAACCGATGGTTATGCAGCCGTAGCATCTACCGAGGTGGACTTCTACGCGATGCACGCGTATATGGTGCAATACGCGGGCGATATAGTATGGAGTAAGATCGTCAATACCGAAGCTCCTAGCGGCTTGGCAGCTAAGAAAAACAGCAGCGCCATCGACAAAACCATGCTTCGCCTAGAACTCCAACAAGCAGGCGAGACTGTGGATAAGACCTATGTTCAACTCCGCGACGAAGAGGGCACCGAGGGCTTTGACCTCAACCTCGACCTCACCAAGATCATCAACAAGGGAGCCAATATCTACACCGTGGTCAATGGCGACCAAATGGCGGGTAACGTAGTACCTGCTCAAGAGAGTATGATCCCTCTCGGCGTAGTGATCACAGAGGCGGGCGAGTACACCCTCACCCTGCCATCTAGAACCAATGGCGTGACCGTAGAATTGGTTGATTATGAAACAGGTACAAGCACCAACCTACTCGCTTTGGATTACACGGTTCGCTTGATTGCGGGCACGCACGAGGGTCGTTTCGCTTTGCGTATTCAACCTAGCAAAGTGACCACTGACCTTGAGAATATTGATGGCGAGGCAACAGGCGACAAAGCGAGTGTACGCAAGTACATCATCGATGGAGCGCTTTACCTCGTGAAAGACGGAATGCTCTACGACGCACAAGGTAAGATCGTGCGCTAAGCGCCGAGCGGGCATAGCCCTGTAGATCGTTACACTGAAGATCGCTGCGCTGTAGATCGGCATAAAAAGCTTGTAGTAAATACCCCAACACAAGAGTCGTGATGTCACGACTCTTGTTGTTTTTACAGTCTTGTTTCCCAATAATTTTCGATAATTTTCGGTCAAATTTTCTACAATTTTTGTTTTAAAAATAATTGATTTCTTAATATTTTTGTAGGCGCCTTGCGCCGTATTCTTGTTCAAAAAAAAATTAATTGTTACAATTTTGGTTAATTTATTACAATATACTACAATTTTGAGAGTGAAAAGATATAATTTTCGGTCAAATTTTATCTAATTTTTGTCCCTAAAAATAATTGTCGTTAAAAAAACGCGAACGCAAACGTTAGCATTATAAATATGTCAAATATACATAGGTTATACTTGTACATTCTAAATATATATTGTACCTTTGCCGAAAATTGAAAAAAATATACGCATGAAAAAAAATCTATTACTTATTTTTTTACTGATTTGTTCTATCGCCTCACAGGCTGCGACTTTATTTCCGTCGCGTACGGATTTTCGCGATGAGTCCATCTATTTTGTGATGACCACTCGTTTTTATGATGGCGATGCGAGCAACAATACGCATTGCTGGGATGGAAACAACCCTGGCGATCCTGCTTGGCGTGGCGATTTCAAGGGATTGATAGAAAAGATGGATTACATCAAAGCCCTCGGCTTTACAGCTATTTGGATTACACCTGTCGTAGAAAATGCGTCAGGTTATGACTACCACGGCTACCATGCACACGACTTCTCTAAGGTGGATCACCGCTACGAGTCAGAAGGTGTAGGTTTCCAGCAAGTGATTGATGAAGCGCACAAGCGCGGCATGAAGATTATCTTGGACATCGTGCTGAATCATACGGGTAACTTTGGTGAGGCAAATTTGTGCAAGATGTTTACGCGTGACTGGACCAAAGACCAATCAGACATTAATGAATGTATGGTGCCTTATACCCAAAAAGATGGTGGTAAGTTGCCTGACAACTATGCATCTTTGCCCGATCAATATGGTGAGCGTTTGTCGCTGATGAAAAATACCAAGGGTAAGAATAATGATAACCACAACTATTGGCACCATTATGCTCATGGCAACTGGGACAATTCCACACGCTGGTGGATGCAAATTGCGGGCGACTGCGTGGATTTGAACACTGAGCATCCTTTTGTATATAACTACTTGATTGAGTGCTACTCTAAGTTCATCAAGATGGGTGTGGACGGCTTCCGTATTGATACCGGTGGACATATTCCACGCCTCACCTTCAATCAAACGTTTATTCCTGCTTTCCATGCGGCAGCGGAGAGTGAAGAAGCTAAAAACAAGCGCGGCAATATGCCATTCTATATGTTTGCAGAGGTATGTGCGCGTTATACAAGTATTTGGTATCGTGAGCAACCTAATCTCTCGCCACTGTACTACACATGGAAAGAAAACAAGACCTATGCCTGGGATAATGATCCTGCTTCGTGGGATAATATTGTGGCAATGGAAGGTGACAATTGTAACACCCATACCAATCACAAATCCGTGCAACAATCTGCATCGGATGCTAGCAAGCCTACTTCCCAAAACGCTTTCTTGCAGGGTAATACCTATCATACCCCAGATTACTCCAAAGCGAGTGGACTGAATGTGATTGACTTTACCATGCACCACAACTTCCGTTCGGCAAGTGAGGCGTGGAATATTGCACAACAGGGCAATGACCAATACTACAACGATGCGACATGGAATGTGGTGTATGTGGACTCACATGATTATGCGCCTAATGGTGCTCCAGAAGATAAACGTTTTTCGGGCGATGAGAGCACTTTAGCAGAGAACTGGAGTCTGATGTTTACCCACCGTGGTGTGCCTTGTATCTATTATGGTTCGGAGATTCAGTTTAAGAAAGGTTGTGTGATTGATAATGGCCCAAATACCTCTTTGATCAATACAGGCCGTGCATATTTTGGTGGTTATATCAAAGGTAGTGCGAATGTGACTGATTTTGCTACTTACAGCAACGCCACAGGTAATATGGCGGCTACTTTGAACCACCCATTGGCTAAGCATGTGCAACGTCTCAACCTGATTCGTCAAGCGGTACCTGCTTTGCGCAAAGGTCAGTATTCTATGGATGGCTGCAAGGGTTCTTTCGCCTTCAAACGCCGCTATACCGATCAAACGACCGACTCGTATGCCTTGGTATGTATCTCTGGCGGAGCGACTTTCTCGGGTATTGAGAATGGTACCTATGTCGATTGTGTGACAGGTGATACCAAAACGGTGACCAATGGTACGCTTAGCGTCTCTTGCTCGGGCAAGGGTAATATGCGCGTATATGTACTGAACACAAGTAAGACCCAAGCCCCAGGCAAAGTGGGTGTAGATGGCAAGTATCTTTATCAGTCTTCTTCTGCGGGTGGTAGTACTCCTAAATGGGACGGCACACAAGAGGAATTAGACAAGGGTTCAGGTGGAACTAATAGTGGTGGTGGCGGAGATCCTGTTGAACCATGTTTAGAAAGCGCAAGCGAGCGTGCGGTATTCTTCCAAGCACCGGCTGACTTTGGCACCTCTGCTGCGGTGTATATGTGGATCAAAGGAACAAACACCCATCTCGTAGGTAGTTGGCCAGGACAAGGTGCAACCCATCTGGGTGGAGGTACATTCAAGTTTGTACTTCCAGATAATCTGCAAGGTAATGAGAGCCAATGGATGATCATCTGGAACAATAATGGAAAAGGGTTGCAAACGGCTGATCTTACGTTCACTATGCACGGATTATACACCACCAACTCTGACATCAAAGGTACATCATGTACCAGTGTGGTATCAACCCTTTGCAAAGACATTACCGGCGATGTAGATCAAGTTGTGGTAGATACATCAACTGCTCGTAAGTTGCTCATGGATGGTGTGTTGTATATTGTACTTCCAGACGGTCGCGTCTATAACGTACAGGGTACTCAAGTGTACTAATGAGCTAGCGTCCATGAGACGTGATAATAATACTCAAAGAGTTGCGACATGTTCGCAACTCTTTGAGTTTGTATATGGGAATTAAACATTTTTATTCGTAGAAAATACAAAAAAACACCCTTTTTCATAGAAAAAACAAAAAAATCACAAAAATATTTGTGTATGTCAAAAAAAAGCTGTACCTTTGGGAGATTTTTAGAATAGGGTCATTATGTCCCTACGAAAACACATTGAAAACACAAGAATAATCTTATATATCATGAGTACTTTTGTAAGAACAAATCACACTACATTTTCCTTGCATCAAATCAGCAAGATGGTAGCAGTCTTGTTACTTATTTTCTTACCTGTATTGGCGTCTGCCAATCCTGTTTATCAGTCATCTAACCGTTACT
>JBGVEC010000166.1:0-1567 GCA_045119815.1 Paludibacteraceae bacterium
CTATATGATAGATTCGGTAAGCTAGTAGATACCAATGCACCAAAACCAGGATCACAAGAAATAAGATAAATTATAAATTATCTTATGGAATAAACCATATTCAATACAATAAGCCTCAAGACTGAATAAATAATAATACCAATGGCGACTACTCAACCAAGCAGCCGCCATTTACTTTTATGGTATATACAGCAATTGAAACTCTCTTTTTCTGCGGCGTTCGATGCTGGGAATTGGCTTGCCCTTATAGCAACGGTACGAGATATACTCCTCGTAGATATCCCTGTCGCCGGACTCTATTTTCTTGATAAGGTTACTCTTCGAGCGTTTACCATAGCCAAGCAAGCGTGAATGTCCCACATTGTAAGCCAACACCGTTAGCAGCAGAGCATCTTTCCCATATTGTCGGAAATATTTGTATCGCTCCAATAGGTCGGCTCTGAGTAACGAATCCGCTTGTTCCTCGGTAATATCGGCTGTCAAGTTCTCATGTGGCAGAAGTTTATGCCCATAACCGATGTATGGATAGTGTTTTGCCGAGTGCCACCCCTCAAACTCCTTGATGAGTGTTACTGCATTATCGAACAGTTCCGCTGAAATCTCCTTGGGTAGTGGTGGCGAAGAGTCACCGCCTCGTGTCTGTGCCTTGGCATATCCGCAAAGCAAGGTCAGACATATAATCATCAACTTTATTCTCATAGATTCTCTTTTAGTGATTAGTTATGGCGGCAGACACGCGACAAGCGAGTGCCTGCCACCGTTGGTTAAGGATTGATGTTGATTGGAGAGACGATAGTTCCTATGGGAGTAATCGTGTTGCCCTCTGTGGTATCCTCTTCCTCCTTCGCCTCGTTATTGAAAATGAATGTGAGCTGATAGAGCTGGTCGTGGTTGTCCTCGAAATAGACATCTATCGTCTGCTGATCCTCACACTCCGATGTGTAGTACAGACGGAACACCTCTCTGTCAAGCGGATAGCGGTCATTCGGTAGTAGCACCATACCGTCATCCATTCTCAATGTTCCCTCGCCATCGGGCTGGAAGTAACGGATTGTGTAGCGTGTATCGGAGAAATACCCTTCACGAACAATCTCACAGCGTATCTCTGCTGTCTCGCCCTGCACCAATCGCTTGGGTACAGGCATTGTCTCAACTGTAAAAGGATAGGCTTGCTGAACATCGAGTTCATCTTCGCAAGAAGTAAATCCCAAAACTGCGGTCATCATGGCACCGCAAACCATCATATAGGAAAATAACTTTTTCATAAAGCTTTTAATTTTAATTGATAATAAACTTGACACCTAAACCGAACTGGGTGCTGAACTTGCCGAGTGAGCCTCCCCAGAGGACACGCTCACGCACATTGGCAAGCAGTACAATACGGTCTGTTATATAACTCTCCAATTCAAGGGTGATGGCACCGCCATAGATGAAGGCATCCTTGGCAAGCAGCGAAGAGCCGTCGTGTAGTAGTCTGTCGCCCCAATTCACCGTTTCGTAGCCTGCCAAAGCAGAGCCACCGATAGAGAGGAAGAAGGTCTTTGTAGGATCGGACAGGAACTTCAGG
>JBGVEC010000167.1:0-1519 GCA_045119815.1 Paludibacteraceae bacterium
CCTCAACATTCAAAGTACCTTGAGTATACATATTCTGCACCTCTACGGTAGCAATGTTATCACCTGTCACCTCAGTACCTAAAGTAGGATTAAGCACCAGCTTTGCAAGGGCATGTGACATGCAAATGTTAACAGGGTTGCTTGTGATGAGAGTTTGCGAAGCCACCAAATAGTCGGTCACACCATCGGCTGTGATGGTCACGCCTTCGGCAGACGCACCATCAACATAAGGGCTCAAAGCGCAAATCTTTTGTTTATCTTCACCTTCATATAGCACAGTGCTGTTGCTGTACCAATCGGTACCATCGTGAACCCACTCTACATTGTTAGCATTGTACTTGTCTGCTGAACCTTCAACCCATACACTCATTGCTACAGGCTCTTCCATTCTTCCTACAAGTTGTCCTTCGGTGATGACACGTGTTGTCAGCTCTGCCACACCTGCCGAAGCGATAGTGAGCGGAGTGTCCTTTTGCAAGTTAGGAGACTCGATTTCTTGCTGGTCGCAAGAAATGAATAGGAAAGATGAAAGAGCAAAGATAAAAGAGGCTTTGCCTAATGTGTTCTTAATGTTAGTTTTCATATTCGTATATTTTTTTATTATTCGGTTTAATTATTTCTTCAGTGTTGGATATAGATTGCCTACAACATACTCCCAAGGGCCATTCTCCTGATCGGCATTGAGTAGCTCGGCCATCGTTACTGATGCAAACTCTGCAGGGGTCTTGGCAATCACATCTGCTCCCAAGGTGTAATTGGTATTACCGCCACCCGAGAATGCTATACCGTCCTTTTCGTAATAGTAGATATGCTGGAATGTACACTGGGTTGCCGTCTGGTTATTGGCATGATAACCTATAATTCCCCCTTGATTAGAAGTACCCGTCACATCACCATAGAATGCACTATTCTTGATGTCATAATACTGCCATCCTGCCCAGCCGTAACCGACGATGCCGCCTGCGATGGTACCCGAAATATTAGCATAAACGGCACAATTTTCGATAAGCGAATGTTTGTCTCCAGAGTGCTGTCCACCGAACTGCCCAACAAGACCTCCAACTCTACCATTGCCCAAATTTGTGATATTGGCGTATGAGGTTACACAGCTGATGGTTGTGCGGTAAGCAGTTCCAGCGACAACTCCCACTGCACTTGGTGTATTAATCACCACATCACCCTTTATAGTAAGGTTTTTTATTACAGAATAGTTAAAAGAAGCATAGATTCCAAAGTTTGACTCCGATGCATCCTGACAATTCTGATTGATGGTCAGCGTGTGGCCATTGCCGTCGAAGACAGAAGCATTGTCTGTTCCATCAGGGTGAGCGATTGGTATCCACTTCAGATCTTCGCCAATGGTAACATCCTCTACCAACTTGATGGTGTAAGGAATACCGATAGTACGTGCTCCAATCTGCTCAGACATCCACATCAAGTTTCCTGCATTTGCGATTTCATACGCGCCTTCTGCATTGAGCGTCGCAGGCTCGTACTCACCGGTATATATATTGATACC
>JBGVEC010000168.1:0-1615 GCA_045119815.1 Paludibacteraceae bacterium
ACAACAAGAACCTCATTGTTGGTCATGGTAAAAGCAGTAGTGCCTGTGCAATTGGTCCAATTGTTTTCCTCAACATTCAAAGTACCTTGAGTATACATATTCTGCACCTCTACGGTAGCAATGTTATCACCTGTCACCTCACTACCTAAAGTAGGATTAAGCACCAGCTTTACAAGGGCGTGTGACATGCAAATATTAACAGGGTTGCTTGTGATGAGAGTTTGCGAAGCCACCAAATAGTCGGTCACACCATCGGCAGTGATGGTCACTCCGTCGGCAGAAGCATTCTCAATATAAGGGCTCAAAGCGCAAATCTTTTGTTTATTTTCACCTTCATACAGCACAGTGCTGTTGCTGTACCAATCGGTACCATTGTGAACCCACTCTACATTGTTAGCATTGTACTTTTCTGCTGAACCTTCAACCCATACACTTATTGATACATTCTCATCTACAGATCCTATAAGTTGTCCTTCGATGATGACACGGGTACTCAACTCGTTCACACCTGCCGAAGCAATGGTGAGGGGAGTGTCCTTGAGGGAATCTTGCTCAAAGACTTCGTCCTGTGAGCAAGAGGAAAGCAGAAAGCAGAAAGCAGAAAGAACTAAGATTGCACCACTGAAGAAACAATTTCTCATTTCTCCTTTTTCATTTCTCATTTTATTCAAAGTTTTCATATTCGTATATTTTTTATTATTTGGTTTACTTATTTCTTCAGTGTTGGATATAGATTGCCTACAACATACTCCCAAGGGCCATTCTCCTGATCGGCATTGAGCAGCTCGGTCATCGTTACTGATGCAAACTCTGCAGGGGTCTTGGCAATCACATCTGCTCCCAAGGTGTAGTTGGTATTACCGCCACCCGAGAATGCTATACCGTCCTTTTCGTAATAGTAGATATGCTGGAAGGTACACCGGATTGCCGTCTGGTTATTGGCATGATAACCTATAATCCCACCTTGATTAGAAGTACCCGTCACATCACCATAGAATGCACTATTCTTGATGTCATAATACTGCCATCCTGCCCAGCCGTAACCGATGATGCCGCCTGCGATAGTACCCGAAATATTAGCATAAACGGCACAATTTTCGATAAGCGAATATTTGTCTCCAGAGTGCTGCCCACCGAACTGCCCAACAAGACCTCCGACTCTACCATTGCCCAAATTTGTGATATTGGCGTATGAGGTTACACAGCTGATGGTTGTGCGGTAAGCAGTTCCAGCGACAACTCCCACTGCACTTGGTGTATTAATCACCACATCCCCCTTTATAGTAAGGTTTTTTATTACAGAATAGTTAAAAGAAGCATAAATTCCAAAGTTTGACTCCGATGCATCCTGACAATTCTGATTGATGGTCAGCGTGTGGCCATTGCCGTCGAAGACAGAAGCATTGCCTGCTCCATCAGGGTGAGCGATTGGTATCCACTTCAGATCTTCGCCAATGGTAACATCCTCTACCAGCTTGATGGTGTAAGGAATACCGATAGTACGTGCTCCAATCTGCTCAGACATCCACATCAAGTTTCCTGCATTTGCGATTTCATACGCGCCTTCTGCATTGAGCGTCGCAGGCTCGTACTCACCGGTATATATATTGATACC
>JBGVEC010000169.1:0-16006 GCA_045119815.1 Paludibacteraceae bacterium
GGAAATTGTAAAGGAGTTTCAGATGTTCGATAACAATGTTAAAGACAGCATCGACAAGAAGATTGCCCTATTGCGTGAGGTGCGTGAACACTATAATAGCGACCGTGAACTGTATCGCAAAATCAAGGCTCTGCCAATGAAGAGCCGTGTAATGCGTGATACTGGAAAACATAGTGGAAAGTCAGTCATCTTCGTCTCTTCTAATGTTAAGACCGAGTTCTATTTGGCTACTCCAACAGGTGTAGAGGTCATAGACTTCCTCGAAGCTGTAAAATATCTCAAAGCCAAGCCCGAAGAACAGCCTGTACCATTTGCAAATGAGGAGCAGCATTACAAGCATGTAAATAGTGCATTGGCTCAATATACGACCGAATATGTGGAGGCTGCCGATACATCATCTATCAATCGCACCGACCTTGACAAGACTTCGCTTGAAGCTAATAAGTTCTTGCGTACTATCAAGCAAATAACGTCCGACAGCGAATTGAAATCGCAGTGCGATGTCTTGATGGGATATATCAATGAGGGTATCTATGCCCAACTGCCACGCTACTTGAAAGCTTTGTCACGAGAGTATAAGAACGATCGTGCCAAAATGAAGCAGGACGAATATAGCCTACAAAACAAGATTTCAGAATTGCTTGGCGAGTATCAGACAATGAACAAGGAGCAACGCCACGATGCTCAAGATATTTCCAATCCACAAATCATTATTTCAGAGAGCTTCAAATAAATCACTCACTATAACCCAATATTACTATGGCAACCGCATATACACCCGATAGTTTGAGAAATCTGTTCCAATCATCATTTAACTTGGCACAGTGGTATGGTTTCTTGCAGCATTTCTTCAATGCTACGGAATTAAAGAGCACTCCCGAAAGAATCATTGAGAATACTTCGGATGAGGGCTACTATTTGGGTAACATTGATACGACTGATAGTTACCGTATCGGTTTGTTCCACTATAATATCCGTCAAGGCTCTGTCGCCAACAAGCGTGTGGGGCTTCGCAATCTCGTTAAGTCATTTATCAACCCTACTTGGGGAGAGTTTGACGCAGCGTTGGTGGTATTTGACAGTGGCGACCATTGGCGTTTGTCATTCATTTGTGATATTAAAGGTGAAGCAACATCGCCCAAGCGATATACCTATGTTTTCGGTAGTGATGACTTGTTGTACCGCACACCTATTGAGCGTTTCAATTTCTTGAAGAAGAAAGGTGTATCCTTTGAGAATTTGAAAACAGCCTTCTCCGTTGAAGCACTCTCTGATGAGTTCTTCGATAAGTATCGTGAGCAATATGCTGATTTTATCCAATATATTACAGGTAAACGTTTTGTCAAGGTTGGTAGCAAATGGGAAGAAAAGGTACTTGGTGAGTCTAATGCTGCATTAATGCAAGCATTTGACCATAACGAAAAGAAGATTCGTGACTATGTAAAGAAGATGATGGGACGAATCACATTCCTGCACTTCTTGCAACGCAAAGGGTGGATGTGTGGAGACCTCAACTATATGCAGAATATGTTTGAGAACTCGGCATACAAGAACGATTATCTTGATTCTGTTCTTGAACCGCTCTTCTTCGGTATTTTGAACACTAAACCTGCCGAGCGTGAAGCCTTGTTTACCGATTATGGCTGGGACAAATCACTGCTTAACGAGTGGAAAGATATTCCTTATCTCAATGGTGGTTTGTTTGAACGTGATGAGGAAGATGAACCCGAAAGCCGTTTTCCTGCCGAATACTTCAAACGCTTGTTCCAATTCTTCAGCGAATACAATTTTACCATCGATGAGAACGACCCCAACGATGCCGAGGTCGGTGTCGATCCCGAAATGTTGGGTAAAATCTTTGAGAACTTACTCGAAGACAACAAGGATAAAGGTGCATTCTACACTCCCAAAGAGATTGTGCGCTATATGTGCCAGGAATCACTTATTGCATACCTCGAAACTAATACAAGTGTAGCAAAAGACAAGATTCGTCAGTTTGTACTTTCTCCTGAAGAGGGTGTAGCCGACATTCCAGAGAACAAAAAACCAAAATTGCTCGCAGCACTTGAAGAAGTTAAGATTTGCGACCCTGCTATCGGTTCGGGTGCATTCCCTATGGGCTTGCTCAATGAACTTTTGCATTGCCGTGAGGTGTTGAGTGGAGAACATTATGACCGTGCCGAGATAAAGAAGAGTATTATCCAAAACAATATCTATGGCGTGGATATAGAGAAGGGTGCTGTTGATATTGCCCGTTTGCGCTTTTGGCTCTCTATTGTGGTAGATGAAGAAACACCATCGCCACTGCCAAACCTTGACTACAAGATTATGCAAGGCAACTCGCTTATCGAGAGTTTTATGGGTGTAGATTTGAGCAAACTGACTTATGAAAAGGAGTACAAGAAAGATAAGGGCGAAATCTCTCTCTTTGATGATGAGAAAAATCGTTTGCAGAAGACCGTTTCACATCTGCTATCTTCATACTACTCTTGTAGCGACCACGACAGAAAAGTTAAGTTACAACAAGATATTTCCGATACCATCAACAAACAATTAGAGGCACAAGCATACAATCCTGAAATACTCAGAGAATTAAGGTCTATCAATCTTGCTGAGAATAACAAATTCTTCCTTTGGCATACTTGGTTTAGCGATGTGTTCAGCCGAGAGGATAAAGAGGGGTTTGATATTGTTATCGGTAATCCACCGTATTTTTTATATCAAGAATCACATGTTGGAGAAATTGCTGATTTACGTAGTGATAAAGACTATACGATTGCATTTGGGGGTAAATTAAATGCCTACAAACTCTTTATCGCAAATGCTGTAAAAAAACTCATATCTACAAATGGCATAAATTGTTTTATCTTCCAAAATTCTTTTTTAGGAGATAGACAGGCTACTAATTTGAGGAAGTATATCCTTAAGAATGATAAGATTATCAAAATTGATTCGTTCCCAGAACGAGATAGTAAGAAGAAACGTGTTTTTGAGAGTGTAAAGATGAGTGTATGTATATCAACAATACAAAACACTAAAGTCGATAGTGATTATGTATTCCCTGTATATGTATGGGATGACAAGTATAAATCATCTGGATTGAACACCTCTTTTTCACTTAATGATATTACAGCAATAGACAGTGTTGATTATACAATACCTCGCTTGCGTCCAGAATACAAAACAACTGTTATTAAGTTGTTAAGGAAAAAAGAAATATCTATAAAATGTATTGAGGGCGAGTTAAATGTAACATTTCACAAGAAATTCTTTGGCTCAAATATAAGTAATCCTATCATATTGAAAGGTGCTTCAATTCAAAGATATTATTATACTCATCAAATGAGTCAAGGTCAAATAGATTATCTCGAAGAAGGTAAATATTTGTTAGAATATGGGGCTACTGATAAATCTGCCCACCACAAATACGAAAGAATAGCAATGCAAGGAATGACAGGTGCAAATGACAAGATTAGACTAGTGATGTCTATTGTGCCTCAAGGATATTATTTAGCTAATTCTTGTAATTACATATTACCCTCAAAATCAATTGACCTATATTGTCTATTGGGCATTTTGAACTCAAAGGTCATAAATTGGTTCTTTAGATGTTTCAGCACTAATAGCAATGTTAATGGCTATGAAGTCGATAATTTTCCGATTCCACAGTTAAACGCTAATACTCAAACGAAAATTTCTGAATTAGTCCATAAAGTTATTGCTGCTAAGCGAGGCAATAATTCAACCGATACATCTGTATTTGAAAAACAGATTGATGAGGTTGTTTATCAAGCCTATGAATTATCAAAAGATGATATTAAGATTATCGAACAAAGTATCTAAACACAATGGGGCTGACCCAAATATTCTCATAAATACAAATGATTTCTGAAGAGGTCATTTGTATTTATGAGAATAATGATGAGATTTTAGTTGAGGTTTGGTTTGGAAGCACTAATGGGACTGGTTTGTTGTTATAAAAATGAAAGTCAATGGCTTCTTTAAAACCTTTATGTGTTCCAAATTCCTTAAACAAACTATCTCTATATTCTTGTATTTCGACACCTTGGTGAGTACTTTTAAAAATTTCTATTTTCCTATTGATAGCTTGGTTTACTTTAGTTTCAATCCAAGGTCTTATAATAAAATCGTATAAGTCATGTCCTCGCATCAATACACATAATTGATCGTCTGCATACCCTGCATCGTTCAAGTCTTTATGAATTATTGCCATTTCTGCATCTTTTGCATCCAATAGAGATTTATATTTATTGCTCCAATTATCTTTATATAACTGTGATTTAGAGAAGTCCCCTAAATCATCTTGAGATATTTCATCTAAACAAGATGCAAAATCTTTAAACCAGAATGCTCTATTTGTACTATTTTCTTTAGAATAACTCAGTAATAACAAGAATATATCAATACAAGTTATTGAAAGCCATTTTAATAACTCTTGATATGTTGAGTCCGGTTCTTCTATTTTTAAATGTTCCGCTAAAGATGGATAGAATTCTTTACTTGATAAAATATTTTCAATGGAGTAGTATGTTGTATTTACAACATATTCATACTCTCTAACCTTCTGAGTGTGTACAGAATAATCATCTACGAGTAAATCTAAGTCTGCATCAACACATACAATTTTATTGGGACCTAAGTTCTCCATTCTTAATAGTATATCCTTACCATTTGTCCCATCTTCACCAAAAACAGCTCTTTTATTAGTCGAAATTAAAAACTGGAACTTCGCACTATTCCCAAATTGATTTAATGCGTGATCCCAAAATGCGATATCATCATCCCCTTCTACATATACATTAACATAGTTACGAGTTCTGTCTTTTGCAAATGATTTTAATCGCTGAATATATTCGCTGTTTAAATAGTCTTGTAAATCAGCCATGCTTATTTGATTTTAGTCCTAATATCATCCATACTTAATACAAATTGTTCCCAACCATCCATTATTATGGCAGGTGAATGGGATGTTAATATTATTTGACAATTTGGATTTAGTGAGATAATATTACTAATAAGCTTTCTTTGCCATTCAAAATGCATAGAAATCTCAGGCTCATCCATCAACAATATATATTCCTCGTTTTTCTCTAAAAGAACTGTTAACATAATAATTAACAGTTGCTTTTCTCCACTTGATAGAGATTTGCTATCTAAAGTTCTATCATCAATTTTAAAACTCAACTTACTTTGGCTAGTATCTATAATTTTTTCTGTTATAGAGAATGCCTCATTCATTATTTTAAGAAACAAATTATTCTGCCTATAGATTTCTTCTAATCTATCAATCTCAATATTCCCTTCTTTAACAATAATTTGTGTTACGCTCTTAGCTAAATCTGATAAATAATAAGCGTAATCTCTCTCTAAATTTATAAGAAGTAAGTCCAAATAAGATGGTCCAGCTTCAGGTTGAGGCATGTCAAACGTTGATATGAAATCTACCTTACATTTCTCGCTGAAAACTTTGCGGGGCATTTTTTTGCCATCCATCTTGAAAGCCATAATATCTGCTTTTAAGATACGTTCTGAAAGAGATTTATCATCTATATTCTTTAGGTCAGATTGTACTTGAGATGCTAAATCTTCTAATAATTCATCATCCTTTACCTTCTTCAGACTTAACAAACTGTCCTCGAAATGCTTGTAAAATAAGCGGATATTGGATAAAAAATCGATATCAGCTCCATCAATTGGGTCTTTCTTTCTTTTATCATCATTTCCTTTATCTACCAAACGAGATAACAATAAATCTCTAATTAAACGCAATAAAGTTGATTTAAAAGCACCATTTATACCAGAAAGGATATTTACCTTTGCATCAAAGGTACAACTTAGATTCCATTCTTTATGCAAACCTTTTATGTTAATATTTTTAATTTTCATAATTAGTCAGATCTTAAAAATCTATATCATCAAACAATGTTGGTTGTTCTTCTTCGATTCTTTTCTTTTTGCCCTCTAGAGTTTCTTCATAATTATCATCAACTCCATGCTTCGAAACAAAAGTCACTCTGTAATCGGTTTTATGTTCTTTACCTTCTTCGTCAATTGCCTTTTTATACTTTAATGTACAAACAATGTTTGAACCAGAACGAAAATCAACATCGCCATTTTGAGACTTTACTTTGAATTCATTAGAACGCAAATCAAAAGTAATACTTTCACCTTCAAATATTCCTTTCCATTTATTCTTTTGTCCTTTTATTAGTACTGGGCTTACAATGTATACTACTGCATCATTTATTGTAACCTCTTCTGGGGCTAATTCTGTAATGTATTGTTTAAAATCTTGGTTCAATATTTTATCGCCTTTATTTTTGTCGAACGAAAAATTGTTGCCCAAGTTTATCGTTACTGATTTAATGTCTTTATCTGAAGATATCTTCTTGAAAAAATTAGCTTTATGTCTTATTACAGCATAATCAGAAGGAATACTTCTTAATTTATTTTCTGTTATATGTTTTTTCTTTAAAATAGACTTTAGATGCTCCTTCTCTTCATCACTTAGGGAGTCAAATATCGTATTAAAATGTTCTGCGTTTTTTTCAAACAAAGAACATTTCATTAATGTCATAATTAAATACAACAACCAGCCATGTTCGTCTTTTTCATCAACAACTATACGGAAATAGCGAATAAGACTGCCTTGATCCAAAGATGTTGTTTCAATATTCAATCTTACTCCAATAGCATTAGAAATATAATTTACAGCTTTCAAAAAAGTCACAGTAGATGCTGATTCAACTTCAGCATTCATTATATGACAATTTTCATCTGCCAATTCATAATGCAATTCGTAACTATTATTTTCTCTATCCGTATTCATTGCTTATTATCAGATATAATATATCACGCTACAAATATACAACCTTTTTCTCGGATTGGTTTCAAATTAGGAATAAAATATAGCATTCCACCTAAAAGTTTAAGTAATAAAACAAGCCAAAGTGGCACATCATGCCAAATTTTGTACTCAATTCATACTTTTTTGTTCTAAATTGTTAATAAAGAAATAACATACCTTCTTTTTGTACTGACAAACACTCTCCAACACTATTTTCATAACCCTACTTGCTTCGTATGTGTTCAACCTAAATGCAAGAGCAATGGCTACTTCGATATTGTAGAATGTTGCCCAACTTGCAGGAGTAACCAAATCACATCGTTGAGTTGTTGCAGGGTTAAGTATTCCGCTCTTATATATCGCTCTGATGGCAGCTCGGAGTGTCGGGGCTATCACCCTGAACAACTCTACCAATTCCATTTCCGACATCCATACATTACTGCTTGGGATATTCACTCTACCGCTTTCGCTGATTGTTATGATTGCTCGTTCCATAGTTACATCGCTGTCGAAATTTCACTGAATGACTGATTAAGACGGTTGCCGAACATTGTCAAATCCTTGTCGATTTTCTCGGTGGTAATCTTTGCATACTTCTGTGTTGTAACAATGTTCGTATGCCCCAATACTCGGCTCACACTCTCAATAGGAACGCCCTTACTCAGAGCAAGCGTAGCGAACCCATGACGAGTGCAATGGAATGAAATTTCCTTATTGATTCCGCACTCTTTTATCATCTTTTTCAGCGGTTTGCAGATATTCCAATAGTTGAGGTTAGGGAACACCAACTTATTCTCCTGAAACCTCTCGTAACGCTTGATTATCTGCAATGGAATATCCAACAACTTTACTTGGAAATTGACCTTTGTTTTGTGTCGTTTTGACAATATCCATTTTTCACCGTTCACCTCTACAATATCATCGGTCGTCAGTTCCTTAATATCCACAAATGATAAGGCAGTGAAACTTGCGAACACGAACAAGTCTCGAATATAAGCCAACTTCTTATCCGCAAACTCGTGTGTCATTACAGCCTTGATTTCATCTTCTGTAAGATATTGTCGCTCTTTGATATTCTGATTTACCCGGTACTGAGCAAATGGATTTCTCGGTGTCAATCCATTGTAATGAGCCTTAGAAACAATTGTCTTCAACCACATACAATGCGACCATACGCTGCCATTATGTAGTCCTGCATCGGTAGAGAGATAGATTTCATACTCCTTGATAAAGTCGGGGGTAAGTTCAAGCATAGAAATATCACTGCGTTTATAGCATTTTTTGATGAATGCGGCTAAATGATTTCGTGACCTTACACGCACCTTGTAGGAACTTGCTGCACGGTCTATACCGATACGCTTCTTGAAACTCTCGTTGTCCTTATCAAATGCACCGAGCAATGTTTCATACTCTGTTCCTATTCCTTGATAGGCGTTACGTACCATTTCGGCAGTTACAAACGCTTCTCTATCTGAAATGCGTTGATAATGCTTGATGATTTGAGCCTTAATGTTATCCAAAGTCAAATTGATGTCTCGCGCCTCCTTGCTCTTGCCTTTTGCCCGATTGCCTTTGGCATCCCACATCGTTTTTGAGATGGTCAGTTTGCAACTGAATTGAGCCACAGAACCGTTGATTGTCACTCGTCCCATAATCGGGACAATACCGTTTTTCTCTTTGCTCCCGTTCACGTAGAACAGCACCTTAAATGTACTTCGCATAATCCAATTCTTTTTGGTTACAAAATTAGTTATCAGCGAGTTGTACATTGTTATGCAGAATGTGGCAGAGAGTAGAAATAAACTCCAACGACCTATATACTTACCTCGTTATCGGGTAATGATTTGAAAACCCTCCGCCTTCATTACCTTTCATTTCCTTGCACTTTTACATTGGCGAGGCTTTCATTAAAAGTCCTCATAAGTCATTGAACACCAGTGCTGCCATCATTATTTTCCCTCATTCGTTAGATTTTTCCAGAGATAATGATTATTTTTGTATAACTATGAGCATCGAGAGAGAAAACCCACAGATTACACTTTTGCGAGAGCGTGTAGAGAGACGCTTAGGCAAGCAACTAATTGTACACGCCGACTTCTTAGAACTCGTGGCTGAGATAGAGACGAGCCTAAGGGAACATATCTCGGAGAGTACACTTGAACGTGTATGGGGCTACTCGACACGTGGCTACAACACCGTATCGCTACGCACGCTTGACGTACTATGCAACTATGCCGAGGGTTGCAACTGGCAACTCTTCTGCCAGCGCCTGCGCGACAACACCCCTATCGAGTCGCTCTTCTTCGACGTAGAACAGATACTCTCAAGCGAACTGACCATAGGCTCACAGATCAAGATTGGGTGGCTACCCGACCGCATATGTATTGTTGAATTTTTAGGTGATAATCGCTTCGTAGCTAAAGAGTGCCACAACTCAAAGATGCAGCCGGGCGACAGCTTCTCAGCACTACAATTCTCACTAGGGCACGAACTTGTCATGAGCGACTTTTGCCGTGCCAACTCCGAGGTACGCCAAAGCTATGTTGTAGGTAGCAAGAGTGGACTAACACACCTCAGCATGTATAGCGAAATTGAAAATCTATAGATAGAGAGAAAAATAGAGGGGATGGCCAATCTATATTAGTCATCCCCAATCTATTATAACATCTCCAAGCGTTCCAAAAGCGGCGTAAAATCGGAGTGCGCATCGGCGAACTCATCGTACGAGTGTTCCGAGTGGCCAGCCTCAGGGACATCCGAGACATACTTAACAGCCACGACAGGGATATTGTCGTAGAGCTCAGCAACCTGGCATATCGCAGCAATCTCCATATCGAAGAGGCCACACTCCACACCGAAGCGCGACTTAATCTCCCTGACAATATCGGCATTAACAAACGAGTCACCCGTAAACACTGTCTCCTCATCCTTACCACATAGGGTGCGAGGATCGGTAATCTCTGGGCAGAAGCCCTCGGGGATTATAGCATCGTGGTGAATGGCGCGCGAAGGCATGACGATATCGCCCTGCTTACGACCAAGCGCAGCAGCAGCAAAGCCAACAACAGCCAACATATCGTACTTCTCCGACGCCAAGGTAAGAGCGCGTGACACACCCGCCGAAGAGAGGGCCTTGCCAATACCAACCTCCACGAGGTCGTAGGTATGCTTCAAATCGGCAGTCTTATCTAAGGCATAGCGCATAGCGCGGTACTCTCGCGAGGTGGGGGCACAAATCAGGACTCGCATACTACCACCACTTTTCGTAAGCCGAACCTATACCCAACTCACTAGCCTCATCCGCAGTGAAGAGGGTGCGCATATACTCTGCCATAGCGGCATTCGTAGAGTCAATAGCATACAAGCCTGGGTTACCACACTGCACCTCATTAAGACCCACAACATCGGATGCCGACTTCAATGGGAATACATCCTTGTAGACCTTAGCAAGAGCCATGCGAACATCCTCAGCCTCAACATCCTGCATTGTAGAGAGGTAGAAGCCAGTTTTGCACCCCATAGGGCAGAACGAGACGATAGACTTACCAATCTTCTCGTCAAGGCGTAGGTAGTAGGCCATAAGGTGCTCGATGGTGTGCACCTCGCCAGAGCCAAGGGGCGCATGGGCCATAGGGGCACGGAAGCGCAAATCCCATGAGCGCACAGCAAACTCATCGTTGATATTATATACCGAGCGCAGATAGAGACCTGCATCGAGGGTACGATGGTCAACATCGAATGATGACACAATATTTTTCTTCATATTCACTTGTCTTTTAATTTATAGGACAAAGATAGGAATTTTTCTGCTAAATAAGTATCTTTGCATCAAATTAAATGAGTATGAAGTTTCGCACCGAAATAGAGAAGATAGGTTGGAAGAGCCCAATAGAGTATTCGAGCCATATCCTAACACTTGGATCGTGCTTTGCCGAGCGTATATCATCGATACTTGAGGAGCGCAAATTTAGCGTCACAGCTTTACCCACAGGCATACTCTTCAACCCTGCATCTATAGCACAGAGTATCAATCTCATGGCATCAGGACATAAGGTCTCAGAGGAGGAACTTATGGAGGTGGATGGCAGGTGGCTAAGCTACAACTTCCACTCCTCGCTATCGGCCCCAACACGCCACGAGGCAATGGCCGTAATGCAGGAGGCCATAGATCGTGGAGGTGAGGCCCTAGACAAAGCGACACACCTTATCATAACACTTGGCACCGCATGGGTATACCGTCTTAGAGAGAGTGGCTCGGTGGTGGCAAACTGCCACAAGCAGCCAGCCTCGCTATTTAGTCGTGAGCTACTAAGCGTGGAGAGCATCGTGGAGATGCTAAAGCCCATATGCGAGAGGTTCAAGGGTGATATAATACTCACCGTGAGTCCTGTGCGCCATGTGGGCGAAGGCCTTGTGGATAATTCACTTAGCAAGGCGATACTAAGGGTGGCAGTAGATAGCCTACAGCGCCAATTCCCCGAGCGTATAACATACTTCCCAGCGTACGAAATCCTCATTGATGATCTCAGAGACTACCGCTTCTACGCCGAGGACCTTGTGCACCCCTCATCAATGGCCGTAGAGTACATAGCCGAGAAGTTTTTTGAGGTGGCGCTATCCCCCCAAAGCAAGGATGTTATGACCAGAGTGGAGCGCATAGTGCAAGCCTCACGACATCGTCCCCTAAACCCTCAGAGCGAGAGCTACAAAACATTCTGCCTTCGACAGCTCGATGCCATACGAGAGATTAAGGGTGTAGATTTAAGCAAAGAAAAGCACTTTTTTGACACCATGTTACAAATAAATTTGTAACTTTGCGACTCTAATTGCCAAAACCTTAGGATGAAGATTATAACCAGACATACTCTCACGCTCCTTGTCGCGCTATTTACCACCGTAGGTAGCGTCATGGCAGCAACACCCAAGCCACGACTAATCATCAACATCGTCGTTGGCTCGATGCGTAGTGGCGACCTTGAGCGCTATAGCGACAACTTCTGTGAGGGTGGCTTCAAACGTCTTGTAAACAACGGCCGCAACTATACGAATGCCTACCTTGGATACTCGCACTGCTCAACAGCCGCAGGTCTTGCAACACTCGCAACAGGCACACAGCCCTGCGACCATGGTGTCATTGGTGAGAGTTGGTGGAACTATGCCGACGGCCAGTACACATCGCTTATCGCCGACAACAAGTCGCACCCCGTACCCTTCAGCACAGGTTCGGGCAACTACTCGGCAAATCGTCTGACATCACCTACATTGGGAGACCTACTCCTTAGCACCTCACCCCAGAGTAAGCAGTTTACCATAGCCATCGACCCGCTATCAGCCATTGTCATGAATGGTAAGGCGGGAGTACCCTTCTGGGCGGAGAGCAACCAGACACACTGGACCACAGCCTCAGCATTTACTGAGACCCTTCCAGCATGGGTTGTCAAATATAACCAGAACGATACGAACGACAACTACAAACTAGAACGCTGGACACCAATATACAAGGCGTGGATGTACAAAAACGAGGAGGTTGCCATCTTAGAGGGCATCAAGGATAAGCACACCAAGCTACTTAGCGACATAAACCTACGCCTATCCGCCTCGGATCATGGCGCCATGTGCTACACCCCCGCAGGCAACACCCAGGTACTCAAGTTTGCATCGACACTCGTAGTACAGGAGGGTCTTGGCAGCGATGAACATACCGACATCCTAAACATTTGTCTCGACACCTCGCGATACATCACCGAGACCTACGGCCCTGAGTCCATGGAGTACGAAGATATGATATACCGTCTTGACAAGGACCTTGCCGACTTCTTGACATATGTCTACGCACAGGTTAAAGACCCTAGTATGATTGTGGTAACCCTAAGTTCGGACCATGGCACAGCACCCTCGTACAACCCCGTAGACAGAGCGGAGCGCGAGCGCTTCAACACACGACAAATGGAGGTTATAGTAAACGCCTACGTGAGTGCTCACCACGGCTCCGACGAGTATATCCTAGGATATGCCAACAATGCTATATACCTAAACCACAAGACCATAAATAGCAAGAAGCTCAACATCGACGATATTCGCGACGAGGTGGCGATCTTCTCTCTTCAGCTACGAGGTGTGGCCTCGGCACGCTCCTCAACAGCTCTTCGCAACAGCTCGTTCACAAGTGGCAGAGGCGAGCTTATGCAGCAGGGCTTCTACGCCTCACGCTCGGGCGATGTGATCCTCGACCTGATGCCCGGATGGATTGTAGAGGATAGCAGCAAGCGCACATCCTCAACATCGGGATACAACTACGACAGACATATTCCGCTGATAATATATGGTGGTGGCATAGAGGCCTCGACTATAGATAGCCGTGTGGATCCAGCGCACCTGGCAGCAACGCTCTGCACGCTTATTGACATAGAGCTACCATGGTCATCGGATGGTTCGATACTCCCTTAACGCAGATAACAACACAACAATATGAAAGACGCAATACAAGATGCTATCATCGAGGAGTTCTCGATGTTTGACGACTGGCTCGACAAGTATGACTACCTCATAAGTCTTGCCGACTCACTACCTGTCATCGACGCCTCGAAGCGCACCGATAAGTACATTATCGAGGGTTGCCAATCGAGGGTATGGGTGAGTGCCGAGTTGGTGGATGGCAAGATGCACTATACGGCCGACAGCGATGCCATCATCACCAAGGGCATCATCGCCCTACTCATCAGAGTTATGGATGGTCGCACCCCTAAAGAGGCGGCAGATATGGACCTATACTTCATCGAGGCAATAGGTCTTGGCGAGAACCTATCGCCTACGCGTAGTAATGGTCTAAGAGCTATGATTCAGCAGATGAAGCTAGATGCTCTCATTTTCACAAAACAACAGGAGATTTAGTATGACACCAGAAGAGATACTCGCAGTAGAGAAGGATATTGTCCTTACACTCAAGAATATATACGATCCCGAGATTCCCGTAAACATCTACGATCTCGGCCTTATCTACGAGATTAACTACGACCCCGCGGGCACCGCAGATATCATCATGACACTCACTGCGCCCAACTGCCCTATGGCCGACATGCTTCTTGCCGACATCAACCGCGAGGTGGGCAAGGTGAATGGTGTGAACAAGGTGAACATAACCCTCACCTTTGAGCCTCAGTGGGATAAGTCTATGATGTCGGAGGAGGCACTTCTTGAGCTAAACCTACTATAATGGCTAGTGGTGGTCCATACAGATATGGTAACGGTGGCACAGGCTCTGATAGTAACATCTGTGCCGAGATACTTGCGTCCGTAGACCAGACCACACGCGAGAATATTATAGGGCATCTGGCCATCGAGCGACAAGGGCGCAAGAGTGGCGATATAATGACCATTCTCGACTCTACGGGAGGAGATTGGAACCAAACGATGCACATCATGTTGCTCAAGTTCATCGGAGGCTTCGACAATAGGGATGCCGCCATGGAGTTGGCACGACGTATACCCCACGCCACGATAATGCGTGAGCGATGCTCGAAGCTTCTCATCGAGGCGCTACTCATAGGCACCTCGGGACTACTGGAGCTATACGACGATAGGGATGACTATATACGCATGCTCAAGCTGGAGTATGCACACCTGGCAGCTAAGTACTCGCTTGAGGCGATGGCGGCGTCAGCATGGAAGTTTGTAAACGTACAGACCAACAACCACCCAGTGCTGCGCCTTGCACAACTTGCCGCCTCATACTTCGAGCAGGAGATCACCATGAGCAACGTGGTGAGATGCCATAATCTTAATGATATATACCGCCTATTCTCGGGCCACGCCTCCGAATATTGGCTCACCAACTTCATACCCCACACCACGATGCATGGCGCCGCCAACCGCTTTGGCAAGATGAAGAGCGAGCTATTGGGCATCAACTTCGTATCGCAGATGATATACGCCTATGGTAGCTACACACACTCCGAGGCACTAATATCTCAAGCGACACAGATACTCAGGGAGATACCCGCTGAGGATAATCGCTACATCAAGATTTGGAATAGCTACGACAAGGTAGCCATAACTGCCTACGACAGCCAGGCATTGATACAACTTAGCAGAGAGTATTGCCACAGACAATACTGCCACCGCTGTCCCCTCAAGCAATATATCGGACGATAATATTCGTCAAAAATAGGCGTGCGCAACGACCATACCTCTATAAATATGCGCGCGCGAGTTGCATTTTCAATAAAAAATAGTTATATTTGCGCGATATATGCGTGTTATCCAATAGTGTAGAGCATATTGGAGGATGCACCATTACATTAGAACGAAAATAAATCTAAGACAATAATGGATATTTTATCAAAGATTATCAAGGTCTTTTTCGGCTCAAAGAGCGATAAGGACAACAAGGAGATCATCCCCTATGTAGAGAAGATCAAGGCGATCTACCCTACTATCTCGGCTCTCAGCAACGACGAGTTGCGTGCCCGTTCTGCAGCGCTCAGCCAGAGCATTGCCGACTTCATCGCCGAGGATGAGGCATCAATCGTTAAGAACAAGGAGCTTTTGGAGCGTCCCGAGACATCCCTCAAGGATAAGGAGCGTATCTCAAAGGATATTGATGATACCACAAAGCGTATCGACGAGAAGATTGAGCAGAAGCTCGAGGAGATACTCCCTGAGGCATTTGCCATCATGAAGGATACAGCACGCCGCTTTGCCGAGAACGACGAGGTGGTGGTTACGGCTAACGACTTCGACCGCAACCTTGCAGCCGAGCGTCAGGACTTGGTACGCATCGAGGATGATAAGGCTATATATAGCAGCCAGTGGACAGCCGGTGGTAATGTCATCAAGTGGGACATGGTACACTACGACGTGCAGCTCTTCGGTGGTGTTGTTTTGCATAAGGGTAAGATTGCCGAGATGGCTACGGGTGAGGGTAAGACATTGGTTGCAACACTTCCCGTATTCCTTAACGCCTTGGCTCGCAAGGGTGTACACGTCGTAACGGTGAACGACTACCTGGCACGTCGTGACTCGGAGTGGATGGGCCCGATGTATGAGTTTCACGGTCTGTCGGTAGATTGTATCGACAAGCACCAGCCCAACTCGGAGGCTCGCCGCAAGGCATATATGGCCGACATCACCTTCGGTACA
>JBGVEC010000170.1:0-1875 GCA_045119815.1 Paludibacteraceae bacterium
AAGTTGATCTCTAGGGTCTTCAGTAAGACAAGAGGTCATCATCGTTGCCAAAGCAATCATCAATATGTTTATATATCTTTTCATAACTGTAAGCGGTTAGAATTGAATACTAAGACCTAACGAATAGGTACGATATAAAGGATAGGTGCGTTTGTCGTCAATGCCCAAAGTGTTGCTTACTACATAACTGTTTATCATTGGAGTAAGACCGCTATAGCCTGTGATTGTTGCAAGGTTGCTAATGCCTGCCGAAAGACGCAATGACTTCACAGCCTTGGATTTCATTGGAATATTGTAGCCTATGGTAATATGTTCAATATTTACATAGTCACCTTTTTCCAACCAATAGTCTGAAACATTCTGATCAATAATATTTTTTTCAGGAGCACCCTTCAATACATTGTAGTCAGGGAATATAGACATATTGGTATAAGCCAAGCCCGTGCCATTGAATATCTTATGACCGAAAGCACCATTTATCTGCATGGCAATATCAAAGGACTTGTAACGGAAACTGATGTTTGATCCAATAGTTACCTTGGGGGTTGCCTGACCTGCTATATACCTGTCTCCGCCATCGCTAAAATCAATCTCGCCATCATCATTCAAATCTTCAATATCGTAACTGTAGCCACCAAGTTCATTTTCTTTAAGCCCTTTGCAGTGAGGTAGATAGAATACCCCCAATGGCTGACCCACAATCTGATATACTACATTATTGTCACCACCGTTCTGACCTGCACCATAAAGCGAGCCAATCGGAGTAATATCTGAAGCTGTCATATGCATACCATTATACTCTCCACTAAGCGAAAGTAACTTATTCTTCTGGTAGGAGATATTGAAGTTGATATTCATCTCCATATCCTTTCGTTGAATGGGAACTACCGAGATTCCGAGTTCGACACCCTGGTTAGACATCGAGCCGATATTTGCCATCAGCTTATCGAACGCAAAGGTCGGAACGGGAACATCATACTCATAGAGCATATCCGTTGTCTTTGAGTAATATAATTCCGAGGTAAGCATCAACCGATTATCCCATAGACCTAAGTCAAAACCGATATTAAATGTTGAACGAGTCTCCCACTTAAGGTCCGGATTCGTGTTGCGTATACTTCCCATTGTTACGGTAGGCGCACCGTTGATGGATACGATACCATTCTCCTTTACGGTATTAAGTGTTGTATAGGATGTTATACCTCCAAGATTTCCTGACCGACCATATCCGGTTCTTAGTTTCAACATTGTTATAAAGTCAGTATCAGAGAGGAAGCCTTCTTTTTTTACATCCCAACTCAGTGATACTGATGGGAAGAATCCGAAAGTATTGTTATCGCTTACCATTGAAGAGCCATCTCCACGGAGTGCTGCCGCAATAGAATATCTATCCTTGTAACTATATGTGACACTACCCATTATTGAAGCAAGTGACGGGTCTTCATAGCTACTGCTCGTACCACCGAAAGGACGCGATGATGTTGCTCCGATGTTATTATAAGAGAAGTCATTTGTTGTTATTCCTTTTGCCTGCACCCATAAACCAGTCCTTACCTGTTTAAGATATTCTGCGCCAACAACAGCATCAAGGTGTGAGTCTCCCCAAGCATTGTTATATGAGAGGGACACATTTGTAAAGTAGTCTTCACCCTTGAACTCTCCACGATAAACATTGCCTTGCGCCCACACCCATGTAGGACAAAATTGAGCATTTCCCGTAGATGAATATGAATAAGAGCCGAAAGCCGACAATATCAAATTGTCAAGGATATTAAATTTCAGCCCCAAATGTGTATTGAAATTCCGTTCTTCGGAGTCATTTTTCTCATAGAGGAGTGCTCCGGGGTGGTTGATGTGTGATGCAGCCGAGTTCTT
>JBGVEC010000171.1:0-3535 GCA_045119815.1 Paludibacteraceae bacterium
ACGCGACCTTGGTCGCCGACCAATATCACCTTATCCGCCAGATGTTCTGGGCGAATGTGGAGGTGGAATATACTACCATCCTCATTGATAATGAGTTGGCTAGCAGGGAAAGTCTTCTTCATAGATAAAAAGAGTTTTAAAGGTTTCACGCGGCAAAGCCGCTTGTTTCTTATCTCGCCCAAAGGCTCGAACGATTATTTCAAAGTTTCAATGCTGAAGTTGCTTTTTTGTTGAGTAGATTGCGGCATGGAGGGCGAGAGTTATGTGGTACATAATGACCAACCGACAAACCGCAAGATACCAACAAAAACAACTTGTTATGCTTGACCGCCACCGAAGGACATCGGAATAGTACTTCCTGGGGCAGGTGTGCCATTGATTTTGATAGTGCCATTTTGCTGCTCGAACTTTGCGATGTTCTCTTGCAACGCAAAGAGCAATTTTTTAGCATTATCAGGTGTCATTATTACGCGTGATTGTACATTGGCGTTCTTTTGTCCTGGCATCATACGGACAAAATCCATAACGAACTCAGAGTTAGAGTGTGCAATAATAGCCAAGTTAGCATAAGTACCCTCTGCCATTTCAGGTGTGAGGTTGATGTTTAATTTTTGTTCTTCCATAGTTGTATTTTTATTTTAAGTATTCAATCACCAATACAATGGCTTTTTTTGTAGGGGTTGTGTAAGCATTATGTATAGTGTGATCAATGGTAATATAATATCATATGCGATCAATCCTAGACTATATCCTCGCATGTTCAAGCGACGAGCTGAGACATTGATGATTATTAGTTGCACTAATAATCGCAACAAAAATAATGCCAATGCAATAGAAATAAGTTCGATATTTCCTACAATCGCACTTATTAATAAGCTGGCATAGAATATCCCGCGACTCAATGGTTCTAATGTCAATTGAATTTTGCTTTTAGTTCGATATTGAGGGGACACGGATAAGTGCCTGCGCTTTTGATGGAACCATTCTCTCCAAGTGGTTTTGGGGACAGACCAAATAAGACTATCCGAATTGTTGACTACTGTTGTGTTGCTTGCGGTAGCGATACGATTAACAAAGAGATCGTCGTCCCCTGCTCGGTTGCTTAATAATCCTTTGAATCCTCCAGTAGAGAAGAACGTTTCACGTTTATATGCTAAGTTGCGTCCAACGCCCATATAGGGTTTGCCTGCGCGAGCCATACCCATGTATTGTAGTCCATTGAAGAGGGTGTCGTAACCAATAATGTGGTTCAAGAGTCCTTTTTTTTCAAAATATGGACTAAAACCTAAAACCAACTCTGTCTGCTCATTGGAGAATCCTTTCATCATCTCTCGAATCCAATGCTTGGATTCGGGGCGACAATCTGCATCGGTCAGTAGTAGATAGTCATAATGTGCAGCTTTGATACCAATGGTAAGCGCTAACTTTTTATTACTAAGTACTCTAGCGCCGCGGGGAACAAAGGTGTGATACAAGTTGCCATATTGTCGTGACCATCGTTCAAGTAGCAAATCGCTTCCGTCTTCTGAACTATCATCTACTACAATCACTTCGTAGCAAGGATAGTCTTGTTCCAGTAGGATAGATAAGTAATCCTGCAAATTGTCATATTCGTTGTGTGCACAAACGATAACACTTACCGCAGGTAATTGGACATCCGAATCTGTTTTTTGGGGCACTTTGCCTCCTAAACGTAGGTAACGGAGATAGAAGTAAATTTGATGAATAAAAGCTACGCCAATAATCACTAACAATGTGATTGTGAGTGGATTATTAAGCGTAGCTAAAAAATGATGAATATATATCACTTTTGGCTGACTATTTCTTGAAGACTTTCTTTAGCTTCTTGCTGTTTACCTCCAAAATAGCTTGTTTGGCCATTTTGGCAACCTCAGCAGCACCTGCCTTGTTCAATTGGAATTCTCCATTTTCCAATTGAGTAGGGTCGATGGTCACATAGTATTTTGCAGCTTCCTCTGGTGTCATACTTAATAGCCACTCATGAGTGAGTTTCTCAAGATCCACCAATGCTACATAATCATGTATAGCAGAGCGACGAATAGCTTCTGCATAGCCTCCTAAACGATCTACTAACTCTCCATTGTGGTAATAAGGTTGAGCTAGAGGGGTGCATAATACTACATTAACTCTATGCTTGCGAGCTAAAACGATGATCTCGTGCAGACGACGATGTAACGCGTCTATTGCACTATATTGAGCAACAGAAGTCTCTTTTAAGTCGTTGGTTCCAACTTGGATAAACATGATGGTTCTCGCTGGCTTTTTCTCCAATGTGATAAGGCCGTTATTATCCATGAATGTGCGTGTGCTCAATCCTACTTGAGCATCATTTACGACAATCACTTTTTTGGACCATTCATTTTCTAAAGCTTGTACCCAACCACAAGCTTCTACAGAATCAGGATACTGTGCCATTGTACCATCGCCTACCATCCATAATGTGCGAGGACGAGCTTCTGTTGTGATAGAGATTAACAGCAGAGCTGACATTACAAGGAATAACTTTTTCATATCGTATGATTTTTTATAAATTAACGCGCAAAGTTACAACTTTTTTTTTATATATGCAATTTTTTTTGTAATTTTGCACCCGAAACTCTTAATTCGTATGAATAGTCTGGGCAAAAACTTCGTTTTTACCTCTTTTGGGGAGTCTCACGGTCGAGCTATCGGCGGTGTGTTGGACGGTGTACCTGCTGGTGTTCGTATAGATATGGATTTGATTCGCAAGGCGTTGGACAAGAGGGCTGGGAGAGCCTACCCCCAACCCCTCCCTAAAGGGAAGGGAGTTTCCTCACGCGCACAACGCGAAGCGGACGAGGTAGAATGGTTGAGCGGTGTGATGGATGGAGTGACATTGGGTACGCCGATTGCGTTTATCATTCGCAATAAAGATGCTCGTCCGGAGGATTATGAATGGCTAAAACACTCGTATCGTATTGGGCATGCAGATCGCACGTATCAAGAGAAATATGGTATTCGTGACCACCGTGGCGGTGGTAGGGCTTCTGCTCGTGAGACGGCTTCACGAGTGGTGGCTGGAAGTGTGGCGCAGCAATTGCTGAAAGAGAAAGGCGTAGAGATACAAGCGAAGTTGGTGCAAGTGGGTTGTGAAACGAATCCCGCTCATTTTGAGGAATATATAAGCAATATCCGTCAAGAAGGTGATAGTATTGGCGGTATAGTGCAATGTACTATAACTGGATTACCAGTTGGAATTGGCGAGCCGATTTTTGATAAGTTGCAAAGTCATTTGGCATTCGCAATGATGAGTATCAATGGCTGCAAAGGCTTTGAGTATGGCTCTGGTTTTGAGGGTGTGAATTTGAAAGGAAGTGAGATGTATCTCCGTGGCAACCAGCAACATATCTCTGGCGGTATAGCAGGCGGTATTTCTGATGGTAATCCTATAGTCTTCCGTTGTGTCTTCAAACCTACGGCTTCCAACCGCAAGACATTAGAGGCACTCTATTCTCAACCTTTAGAACTATTTGAACCTTTAAAACCTTTAGAA
>JBGVEC010000172.1:0-6441 GCA_045119815.1 Paludibacteraceae bacterium
AAAATAGATTATGAAGAAGATATTTTTTGCAGTTGTTGCGTTGGCAGCGATGAGCTCATGCGCAAAGGAGAACACCGTTATGGAGGCACCACGCCAGGCCATCGCCTTCGGCGACGTCTTCGTCGACAACGCCACCCGCGCCGATTATAGCAGCAATTCGATTAAGATTAAGCAGTTTAATGTCTATGGTACTGTAACTGGTACTGCAGGCACTGTTGCCCTCTTTGACGGCGACGGTGCGGTTGTAAGCAGGGGCGATAAGAACTATGGCGAGGCTTGGTCTTGCACTGAGACTGAGCACTGGATTCCTGGCGCAGATTATGTATTCGAGGCTGTTGTCGATGGTACAATCACCGACGGCAAGATTGCATATACCATTGGTGCTAATCCTGACACAGATGGCGTTAACGACTTGCTATATGCTAAAGAGGTTGTGAATGATGCTACTGCAGACCAGGGTATCGTGAAATTCACCTTCACACACCTTTTGTCAAAGGTTGGTTTCTCATTTACAAATGGTGTTACAGATAATGATGCTTACACATTCAATGTAAAAGGTGTATCATTCACTGGTCACGACACAAATGGCACCTACACCACCACTACTGGCGCGTGGGATAATAATGTTACTGCTTCTGCAACAGCTTTGTCATTCGGCGCTGCTGGTGCTGTAGTGGATGCTACTAAGGTGTATGCTCCAACAACACACCAGATTATCCCAGGCAACCAGACCTTGGCCATCACTATCACTTACGATATTGTTTACAATGGTGAAACTATGAGTGAGGGTGTGACGACAACAAAGTCATTGACTCACGAGTTTGAGAAGAACAAAGTCTACAACATCGCTGTAGTGCTTCCTGCTCCAGGTAATGCTATCCAGTTCTCTGTTAATGAGACTAATGGCGTTGGCGCTTGGGTAGACGGCGGCGAGGCTGAAGTTGAGTAAAAGTCTAAGGCACTATACGCCTGTTGGTTATAGGGGTTTGATCGCCCCTATGACCCCTCGATAATAATAAAAAAACAACAATATGAGAAAGATTTTTGGAATAGCATCCTTGGCGCTTATGCTCCTTACGGACGTGGCGTGCAACAATGAGGGTGTGCCTGATGGTCCTAAGGGTAAATACCCTATTCTCTTCCGCTGCTCGGATGACACACGCGCTGTGGCCACCGTCGAGAGCATGAAGGATGATGAGAATGGCTTTGATGCCTACGCATACATCAAGGGATCTACTGGCGCCACAGATTCGTTTGAAAAGAACGTTACGTGGGATGGCAGTGCGTGGTCTTACACAGATATCGAGTACTGGATCCCTGGTGCTACATACTGGTTCAAGGCCGTATACCCCAAGGGCATTGCCACTGTCGACAACGACGATACAACCCAGGCAGTGACCATCACCAACTTCGATATCACATCGCAGAAGGACATCCTTGTTGCCGAGACTGATCGCGCGGGCCTAAAGGCAACCCCCGAGGATCAAGCCCCCACAACAGGCAGCGTAGTGTCACTACAGTTCAAGCACCTCTTGGCAAATGTGACAATTAAGATTAAGGCGGAGATTGACGGTGTTACGATTAACAGTATAACAATATCGAATGTAGCCGATTATGGCACGTACGAAGAACCGCAATGGTCTTCATCAAACAAAACTAGTATTACTGTTGAACCCAAGTTAGAATTAACAAAGGGCGAAGAATATGTAGATGTAACGAATGGTGGTATATTGGTAATTCCTGCGGAGGCTAACGGAGTAACACTTAGCATTAGTACATCGAGCAAAAATTATGATAATATAACGATTCCTGCTATCAACTGGGAAATTGGCAACAAGTACACCTACACTATTGAGATACAACAGAATGACATTATTCTTAACAATCCTAATGTAGCAAAGTGGGATAGTGACAGTGCGACAGGTTCAGTTATTATTAAGTAAGAAGATGAGAAAGTTAATATACATAGTTTTTGCAGCGACTCTTTTCGCAACATCATGCGACGAGGAGCAAACCGTTGTGAACAATGGTGAATTACCAATTTTCCACGGCTATATGCAGTTTTCAACAAAAGTTAGTGATACACGTGCACACCTTGCTGATAATATGAAAGGTAAACATTTTGGTGTCATTGGCTTTAAATATGCCACAACGACAGACTGGAGCACCGTAAAATCTACATTTACTCCTGGAGACTGGTTTTTCAATGTAGATGTAGAGTGCGATACAAATGGCACATGTAGTTATGACCCTATGAAACAATGGGAAAATAACAAATACTCTTTTTTTGCTTATCATCCATATAATGGTTCGGGTATTACCCTTAGCAAGAGCACAGATGTTAATACGCCAATGCTGACCTATACCTACAGTTGGTTAAGCAAAATGGGTAATATTTCACTATATGATTCTTCGTCACCAAGTTTTGACTTGATGACAGCCGAGGCTATTGATGTTGATGGTAGTGGTTCTGGTACAGTAACATTGGACTTCAAACACCGCATGTTTGCTTTTGAGATTCTTGCCAATAACTATAACGAGAACTCCGAGGGCACAACAGATGCTCGACAGCAAATATCTGGTCTTAAACTCACATTGGACGGTCTCAAATATACATCAATGATTATTCCTCTATCAATGTTGGATAACGAGAATGAAAAGATTGATTATATTATTGAGGGAAGCGGAGTTGGCAGCCGTACATTTAAAATTTCGGACGAACCATTAACAATTCCCGCCTTTAATGAGACAATAGAGCGCACATTCAATGGCGAGACAGAGGTGTGTGGCGCGGGTGTCGAAACCTCAATATCGAAATATGGTAGTGAAAATGGTGGTTACCTATTCCTAATTCCTCAGGAGGGGACGAGTGAGGGCGTAACAGGTACACTAACATGGAATGAGTTGGAGGATTTCATTGAAGACGGTGGAGAGGTTACCAACACGTTCAATTCGACTATTGCATTTGAGCCAGGAATCCTCTATCAGATACATATCAACTTCGTTGGCGATGGTATTACCATTGCTCTTATCGAGGCTGGTACTTGGGATGCTCATCCAGATGTTGAACATACGTTTGAATAAATAAGGTTATGAGAAGATTAAGTATATTATTTGCTTTTGCATTGCTCACCTCTTGTGTAAACGATGAGGTTGACTACATGGGCGGTATCAAAGATACACCGTCTTTAGGTGATGGCATCCACGTTTTTGGTGCTGTAGAAGACTTCGATATTAAGTCTGTTAGCACACGTGCCGATGACGAAATAGCAGATTCCTATATCTCAGAGATGACTATGTTTGTGTTCGACAAAAATAACAAACTAGTTCAGGGATACAACAAACGCACTGTGAACAGCTACGATGACAAGGGAGATCCCACTAGTGTAACATTTAATGAAGGTGACAAGTGCTCAAGTGCTATTAACATTGAAAAGGCAAATCCTACATTCCTTATCGACACAAAGAATGGTATGATAGCCAGCCTTGATGATGCTTCGCCTCGTATAATATACTATGATAATCTAACGTCGAAAGATAACGACTTGTCAGAGTGTAAGATTTACATCGTTGCAAATGCTTATCACGAACTTGAAGCACAGTTAGATACTATCAAAACACTTTCAGATCTTGCAGCTATCAACCTTCCTATTGATAATACATTAGCAATGCCTATGAAGGATGGAAAACTTTATAGAGGTTTTCCTATGATTGGTACACACGCAGACCAGACATTTGACCTAACTAAGGCCGGTAATAATCACGGCGCTGTTGCCAAGATACCTTTGAAAAAGTTATATTCAAAGGTGCGTTTCTCTATACAGGTCAATGCTAACCAGGTTGTTGAGGGTCAGACACCAAAGTTCGAACTCAAGAAGGTTGAGATCTTCAATATTCCAAAGTTTGCTCGCCTCGGTAGAAAGGTAACAAATGGCAAGCCTGACTACTCAGATTCTGATGATTACATTGTTGAGATGGTAGGCAATAATAGCTTCGAACCATCCGAATACTATCACTTTACAGACAAGGCCTTTGAACTAGTAGATTTCAGTCGCAACATAATTAATCACACAAGCTCAAAGGTCCTTCCAGAAGGATCTGAGTATCTTATTGAGTTTGGGTTCTATATGCCTGAACATAAGGTAACTTCACTCTACAATGAAGTGCCATATGATTATCCTGAGTATATGGATCCAGGTCTTTATCAGTACTATAAGCCAGAACTTGTTGGTGCAGTACGTAATGAAGATGGTACTACAACAAACGAGAAGCATGCAACCTATGTTCGTATTCATGGTAATTATACTGACCACAATGGCCAGATTAAGAAGGTCACGTACGACATCTACCTAGGACAGAACAATACCGATGATTTTACCATTAAGCGTAACCAGTTACTCAAAAACAAACTTGTTATTACAGGATTAACCAACCACCACGATGCCTATGACGATGTCAATGGTAATATCTCTATTGACCATCGCGTTGACGTAGAATATCAAGGTTTCAACCTCTCTATGGAGCGTACAGCACTTCTCGACTCTCATTTTGAGGTGCGACCATTGGATATTGAGCTTTCACCTGGCTCTATTATGAAAATCACTATCCCAGAGCAGTATCGTTCGTGGATAGCGATGGAGAGTGACGATTGGGCACGTGACAACTATGATAACAAAGTTTACACTAGCAATGTAGAGCGTAAGTGCGTACGTAAGTATTTTACTACAGGCCTTATTAACGAATTAACTACAAAAAATTCAGGACAGATAACCATCGAGCATAACGGGCAAGGTTCTAAAATTTTCCGTATTTGGTTTTATATCGACGAGAACCCTAATGTCTATGATAAGTTATGGGAGGAGGGCGATGCCTCGGTATCATATGATGGTGCAGTAAACGATGTAGTGACAGTTGGCCAAGGCGATACTGCCTATACCATCAATAAGACTACAAGCCGTATCTGCCCCGTAGAGTTTAAGTATTATGGAACAGATAACGAAAATACTGGTGGCGGTGCCGCAACTGTCACTAAGGTGGAAACCGTCAATTTCCAGCAGTGGCACTTGTGGCGTGTATGGAGTGAGCCAAATGGTAATGGTGTAAGAGAGCGCTACTACGATATCGAACATGAGGAGGAGTACCTCCATAACTACGCCTCAGATGATCAGTATGGTCCAAAGCAAAATGGTATGCCTTGGGACTTGGAGGGTGTGCAGTTGTCAAAAGAGCATCTATCATTCTCTATTGATGAAGATAACACATCATGGAATAGTTTTATCGCTACTAAACATGATTATCTCACTTACGATTTTTATACATTCAAGCAAGATGCTGAATTAATGAAGAAAGCAGGATTTGACAATCCTGAAGAGTCAGAAGCGTGTCACAAATATGCTGGACGAGAGTTTACAAAAGAAATTGCTGAAAACCCTAAAACTGGGATAAAAACGGATATAGTAGATATCACATTGGATGAATCAGCAAGTGGTGCTGTGGAGTATTGTTATAACCGAAATAAGAGAAATGCTGATGGCTCTATTGCTAAAGTTGAGTGGTATCTCCCTGCGGCAGACGAGTTGGAGGATTTTATTGTTGGTGGTTATGCATCATTCAAGGAATTCCAGGATAACTACTATTGGACTTCACAGCCAGCCTATATTAGAAATATATTCTATTATGAGCTTAAGGAACGATACTTGTTAGTTAGTACAAGAACCGTAGATGCATACTCATTTACGGTGTACGAAGATAATCCCAACTATGCTAGAGCAACAAAGGTTAATGATAACTTACAGCCTACCGCAAGTGGCTTGAAAGAGACTCCTGATACGCCAAGAACTGATAACCCTTGGGGTATTAATACAGAAAATATACTTGGTTATTTCTATGAGTGGCATGCATGGTATAAACCAGCTAGTGGTGATTATTATACTGATACTCATACTAAAACGACAGAGGGCAGTGCTGTATATAATGAATACGTAAATAGAGACAAACGCGAAAGATATGCAGGCTATTTGGGACACTTGGATGATTTGATGCAGGAAGGCTATCAGCTACGTACAAAGCCTAACCGTGTGCGTTGCGTAAGAAGAAGTTCCCAGACGGAAAGTAGCAATAATTAGCCCCTTAAAAATTTACCCAAATAAAAACACTTATCAAAATAGTCGGCTCCCACCGACTATTTTTTTTACCCCCACCCCCTCCCCTCCCACACAACCCTCCCCCCCACACTCCCCCTCTAATTGCGGGTTACAAAAATGTAACCCACCCCTCATCGCACCCTCAACCACCCTACTGCACACGCCCCCACTTTCAACTCCCCCCCTAATTGCGGGTATTAAAAATAATACCCGCACCTCAAACAACGCCATCCACACTTCTCCACGCCTTACGCCCCCCCTAATTGCGGGTTACAAAAATGTAACCCGCATCACACAG
>JBGVEC010000173.1:0-12213 GCA_045119815.1 Paludibacteraceae bacterium
CGAACTATCCAGCTTTTGGATGTATAAAGTATGGGGACATAACGTCTTAAACGGCGTAAAACGCTAACAATTCGTCGGTCTTATTCCATACTTTAGATGTAAATCGACTGCAAAGATAATAAAAATTTTAAATATATAACAATACTGTTGACAATTCGAGAAATCTGGAGATTTAGACAAGTGTACCATATTCGCTTCAATAGTCACATTACTCTCCACATCACATGTAATCACTGCTGAAGTATATGATGGCTCTATCGTAATGTTACTAATTGAAGCCTCTGCTATTGGTGGCAATTCCTCTTGCTGGCAAGCAGTCATCAAGAAACTTCCCAATAAAACTACAAATATGTATTTGAATATCTTTTTCATATTGCACTCTTTTTAGTTATTCACTTATTAAAATGTCCATCCTAATCCCACTTCTATTTCCATGTATTTTGCCATGATGGTGTTTACGCCCGCATTGATAGTCAATCCCTTAACACTTCCTATCACACCGCCACCAAAATTCAATCCGCTAATAGATGTTGGAGCGTATTCAATCCATCTGCCATCGGCAATCTCCCAATAACGACTATATTGCCCATAGCCCAAACCCGCATACACACCAAACATACTGTTCTTATGCAAGTTCAGCGATTACTTGTTCAAGAAATTCAGCACCACACCCGCACTCACGTTCCATTCCGTGAAACGTCTCTTGCCGGTATATGCGGGCATTATCGGATTGGTGATACCCACTAGTCCTCCCTCATAGATATGCAGTCCTTCTATCTCCTTCGTAGTTTGGAAGTTCGAACGCCCTTTTACATACCAACCAAATCCACATACTCGCGTCACTTCGCCATACACTTGTCCTGCCATCAGACCCACGCTCCATGCAGGATTCATCGCAAATCCACCTTCCGCCAACACAAACGTATTATGTTGATATACTTTTTTCAGCGGCACAGGATATATCTCCACATGCTCGCCTGGGTGCACCACCACTTTCGTCTTCCATGTATGGTGTTTTGGTTTCTTTATAGTCAGCGCATACTGTCCTAATCCACATTTCTCATTCTCTAGTGGCAGCTCTACCACTTGTTTCTGCTTCAAATATTCCACCTCAAGCGACAATCCTGACAAGTCCGCACTATCACTCTTCACACTCAACCAACCAAATTTAGGCACCAACGCTATCGTAGTGTCTTTATGCTGCGAATCTACCACAAACGACCCTTCTGCCGTCTTATAATCTTCTGCCGTAATGGTATAGTAGTATGTCCCTTCTAGCAACAATTGCTGCGCAGTACCATTCTCCAATTTCCACTCGTCCGTCATAAATCCCGAACGAACTTCCACCTTGGCATCAATTGGCTCTACCGTTAGATAAAATGGATAATCTTTCAGCGTATTAGGGTCGCGCGTATCATCATTAATCGCAAAATGCACACGACCATAGAACACGGTATTGGGTTGCAAGACCACCAGACTATCGAACATCATCTGAGGTAAACATGCACCATCGCACGACATTTGAATATTCCGTGCACGCACAGGCACCAGAAACAGCAATTCGTTCCGTGCATCCTTAAACACCGTCTCCACGTTCGTCACACGACCAAGTTGAAAGCTCAATCGTTCTTTTGCTTCCTTCACCTCTTCTGGTGTGCCATCTAGTCCCACACGTATAACGGCATACGGAAAGTTCTCGCTAGGATCTTTCACTTCCCAATCGCCAAACTGGTTGCGATAGACATCCAACGCCTTTACGTTCGGCATCGTCTGAAACTCCTTGGTCAAGGTGATGGTCTGCGCCCAACTGGGCACATAGGTCACGAACATCAACAATGCCAATAATAGCCATCGATTTCTTTTCATAAGCCAATTATTTTCTAAAATTTCTGCAAAGGTACTACTTTTTTCTGAAAGAAACAATACCTTTTGACCTTTGTACAGATAAATAACAAACAGACAACTGCATATCAGCAACTTATACGCATTTTGTACAGTTTATTTTTCACTTAGATGACAATGTAATTTTACATATACTTCCCTCTTTCTTGCCAATGATCTGCCCTCTGCTCGCCACCTATCTCCATCGGAACCTCATCGGAACCTCATCGGAACCTCGCCGAATGATGACCGTATCATCAAGCAGCTATCACCGAGACCTGAACAACTCTCTTTTAATGTAATCATACAACCTCGCAGGCACCACAGGTTTACCTTTTGCGTCGGGCAGACGCTGATGTCTGCTGGCTTCGCGCAAGGCAGCACGGTGTTTCTCTGCCCACGCTTCGCGTTGCACAGGGTCGCGCAGGATGGCACTTGCCTGAGCCGATACCTGACTAAACGCCTTAACCATAGGTCGCTCTGACATCTCTTTGCGCTTCTTTTTGGAGTAATCTGGTTTGTGACAATAGGCAGCATAACCCAGTCTGCCTGGGATGGGACGGAGGTAATGATCCTTATCAATAGACCCTCCGATACTTTCTAAAAACGATGCTACATGTACAATCATAGTTTTCTAGTTTAATGGCTGACTATGTTATTGCAATTCGCTGGTCGAACGCGATTGCAAAGATACAACAAAATTCTCAATTTTCCAAATTTTTAGAGGACTTTTTTGTAAAAAAAATACCACTCGTTTACTGGGGTAAGGTATCCAGCAATAGGCAGGTTCGAAAAAGACAGAAAGACAGAAAGACAGAACTTTTTTAATCATCGTTCGCGCACGTACGGGGACGAGAAAGAGAATTCTTCTGTCTTTCTGTCTTTATGGCTAAAAATTTCAACAAACTCTTGCACATATCAAAAAAAAAATGTACCTTTGCAGCATATTAAAGTGTATTATGTTTGCGAGTTTTATCACTTTCATATCCGTTTTCCTATTCCTCTGCGTGGCAGTGGTATGGTTCGTGTGTTGGGTAGTGGCGCGAGTATGCCGTCATCGCATGCCATTTGCTCCGTTTGCATATACGGGATTAGGTATTGTAGTACTATTCTTGGCGATCATGTTCTATGGCTATCGCTTTGGACGTTTTCAGTTACGCGTACAACATTCCACCTATACATCGGACAAAGTTCCTGCTGCATTTGACGGATATAAGATTGTGCATATCAGCGATTTGCATTTGTCGTCACTAGCGGACTCACCCGCGTTTTTGCAGCGCGTGATTGATACAATCAATGCCCAGCACCCCGACCTCATCTGCTTCACAGGTGACTTTGTAGGCTTCGGTGTGGAAGAGGCAATGCCCTTCACCAATATACTACGCCAATTGCAAGCTACGGATGGTGTAACAAGCGTGTTGGGAAACCATGATTTTGCACTCTATCATCATGGACTTTCTTCTAAACAGAAAGAAGAAAAAGTAGAGCAGTTAGCTATTTATCAACGCGATACACTAGGTTGGAAATTGCTCCGCAATCAGTCTGTTGTCATTACCCGCGATAGCGATGCGTTACAAATAATAGGCGTGGATAACGCCTCGTGTCAAGGACAAGGATTTCAAACCGTTTATCGTGCAGACTTGCCTAAAGCTATGCTTTTGCCTGATAGCCTTCTCGCCTCATCGCCTTTTAAAATCCTCCTCTCCCATGACCCTTCGCATTGGCGAGCGGAGGTGGTGCCAAACACAGATATTCCTCTAACACTCAGCGGACATACCCATGCAGGACAAATGCGCATATTGGGTTATCCTCTATCATCGCTTATGTTCACGGAATCCGAAGGTTGGTACGAGAAGGATAACCAGTCCTTATATATCAACACAGGCATTGGTTGTACCCTACCCGTTCGTGTTGGCGTACCTGCCGAAATCACAGTGATTACCTTGAAAAAATCACAATAACCTCATCACTCATTATTCACCGATAACTCAACTCTAAAGATCCCTCATCCCTCATACTTCATACTATGTTATACGACTTCTCTTATCAGAATCCTACGAGGATTCATTTTGGAAAAAAATCCCTCAATAAACTCGCTACCGAACTCCGTGAGTATGGACCCAATATCCTCCTCATTTATGGTAAGGCAGCCATCAAGAAAATAGGTCTCTACGACCAAGTCATCTCCATCCTCCACACCGAAGGCAAAACCGTGGTCGAACTCCCCGGTATCAATGCCAATCCTCGCTACACGCAACTACTCGAAGGTGTTCGCCTTGTCCGCGAACACAAGATCGATCTTATCCTAGCCGTAGGCGGTGGTTCAGTCATCGACTGCGCCAAAGGAATTGCCTGCGGAGCATACGCCGAAGGCGATATATGGCAACGCTACTATGTCAACCAAGAACCTGTGAATAACCCCGTTGTGCCGGTGGCTAGTATCCTCACTATGGCAGGTACGGGTAGCGAAATGAACGGCGGATCGGTCATCACCAACGAGGAGGAAAACCTAAAAATTGGTCGCGTCTTCCCGCTATCTATTGCTAGCCCTAAGTTCTCTATTCTTAATCCTGAATATACCTATTCTGTTCCTCAGTATCAGATGATTAGCGGTATCTTTGATGTCTTCTCTCATCTCATGGAACAGTACTTCTCTGGCGAGGATGATTGCACGAGCGACTACCTCCTAGAAGGACTAATGCTCTCGCTCATCTCCGCATCACGCAAAGCCCTCGTTAATCCGGAAGACTACGAGGCTCGCAGCAATATTATGTGGTGCGCTACTATGGGACTCAACAAGATTCTTGGTCTGAGCAAAACGCAAGATTGGGAGGTGCACATGATCGAGCACCAAGTAGGTGCCTACACCGACTGCGCACACGGCATAGGACTAGCGATTATCTCACCGGCCTACTACCGCTACATCTACCGCGACGGTTTGCATAAGTTTGTGCGCTATGCCAAGCAAGTATGGGGTGTCGAAGACCATGGTCAAGGAGACGAAGCAATGGCCCAAGAGGGTATCAATCGTTTGGAATCTTTTATTCGCGAATTAGGTATCCCTACTACCTTGCGTGAGGTCGGCACAACCGAAGAAATGCTGCCTTTGATAGCCAATTCTACTATCCTTGGCGGTGGCTACAAGCAACTGACCGCAGAAGATGTACTCAGTATCTTGACCGCATGTTACTAAAAAATACTCATCACTTATCACTCATAGTCTATAGTTAAAAAATGACTATTCGCCCGACCACATACGCCGACATCAATGCCCTACAATCTATCTTTGCTCATGCGAGGGAGCAGATGGTGGCAGATGGCAATCCTACCCAATGGGGGGATGATTATCCTTCTCTTAATCAGTTGGAGGAGGATATTCAGCGTAGTGTGAGTTATGTGGTGGAGACTGATGGAACACTTTGCGCAACCTTTGTGTTTATCATTGGCAAAGATCCAACCTACGACATGATTGAGGATGGCGCATGGGTGGATGATGAACTGCCATATGGCACTATCCATCGCATAGCTTCCAATGGTCAACATAAGGGTGTTTTTGAAGTGGTTTTGCGTTGGTGCACAGCCTGTTGTACAAATATACGCATAGATACCCATCAGGATAATCAGCGTATGATTCGCCTGATTGAGAGGGCCGGTTTTTCTCGCTGCGGTATCATCTATACACGAGATCATTCTCCACGAGTGGCATATCAGCGGTTGTCCACAACATAAATGCTATTCTATCTTATAGAGAGAGGGTGTGCCGACCGACACACCCTCTTGTTTTATTGCTTACTTGTTTTTTGTTTACGGCGGGCTTCTTTGCGATCTTTAATCGCACCGATAATTATAAAAGGGCCTAGAAAAAGGACTATCATGCCCAAAGAAAGGAGAATCATAGATGAATTAGTCATAGTTGTTGAGTTTAAAGTGGATTAACACTAAGGATTAGGAGAAAATGTTTCGAATCATTTGCAGAATGCGCTCAATCTGTAGCCATTCTTGTTTGATGCTACTTACATCCCGCTGCAATAACTCGTGTTGCATAGTAGATTGGTTTTCAATCGATTGTTTCTGCCTTGTTAGAGGGGTTGTGTCATCTAGTATCACCTCACTTAGATGTTTTTCTACGGGGCGTACAAACCACCATTTCCTGCCCAGATAGACAGTCCAAGCAATCAGTAACATTGCCCCTGCAATTACCAAATAAGATGCCCACATCGGTAACCATTGTTCGAGCCATGCTGCCAATGCTATTGTGAGAAAAATGAGTCCAATCACTACGATGGCTGTTATCATCACAATCGTGATAACCACTCCTATCAACCGACTCGTTTGCTCAATGCTTTTTACTTGTAGCAACTTGTATTGCGTCTTGATATATTCCTGTGTATCAGTTAGTAACTGATTGTAAATCGTTGTAGCCATAGTTGTGCTTATTGTTTGCCTCTTGAGCGCTCGAGGAAGTTGATTCGAGCGCAAGTTGTTGATTTAAGTTGTTGTAGTTAATATGAGCGCATGTTGGTGTGCGCAGTTGTTGTCTAAGTTGTCTTCAGTTATACACAAGCAGGAAGTTGTTTTCTTCCTGCCTGTTTCTTGCTTACTTCTTCGCTGCTTCATCCACAGCGGCTTCGATGTCGGCTTTGCAATGGCAGTTGCACATGCCATTCTTAATGCGTTTCATCACTTTATCCACCACTTTGGAAATCTCGTCCAAATTCATTTGTGAATACTTTTCGCGAGCGATTGCCGCGATCTCTGCGCGCAGTTCACTGCCGCGCTTGGGAGCCATCAACAAAGCTGCTGTAGCTCCTACTACTGCTCCGCCAAGGAGAGCTAATAGCACTTTTGATCCAGTTGTCATAGTTGGGTTTAGTTTAAGGGTTAATTAATTACAGGAAAGAGACATCCTTGCCCTTTCCTGTAAATATAGATACAAAATATGTGCCAAATGAAATGACCGTTTACTTCTTTCTCGCAGTAAACGAAAAATCCTTTTGAATCTTGTCCTTAAAGAATCCCAATACAATATAATACACACCCATTGCACACAATGCTGCGGTACCGATTACCTCTTCACGAATACCCAATAGTCCATTACCTATTGCCACTACTGTCAGCATGACTATAAATGGCAGCATATACGCTAACAATATAGCCTTCCAACCCATTTTTTGTTGTACCATTACAACGACTTCGTCGCCAAGTTTAATATCTTGCCTTTCGCCTTCTCGCCTTTTCGCCTCTTCGCCTACAAAAAGAGCCACAATCTCTTTTTCCTTACTCTCCGCACTAGCGCACATGGCTTTGGCTTTGCATGCCGCACATGCACTTGTTTGCACAATGCGTACACGCACTGTACCATCGCCATTTACGGCTATTACTATACCATCATGTTTGATCATATTATAGTCTCCTTTAAGTTTATTATCTCAACGGCAGTATATAATACAACTCCGTAGTATCTCCTTTAAGCACTTTCTGCAAATCTTGTAGCACTCGCTCAGGATGCACCGTAGCGGACTCCCAGAAATCATTGGCTCCGCTAGGCAAAGCACGACGGCGGAAATTATACACTTGTCCCGTCTGAAAAGCGTTGAACCATGTATGTTTCTTATCTATAGCCTCTAATTCCTTCAAACTATTAGCCTCGCATCCCACCCAAACATCTGCTTGACTAAAATCTTGAATAGCCCGCTCCATTGTCAGCGGAATAGATGAGGTGGAAGGATTGTTCTCATACTTGTATTGTGCGCCCGCATCGCGAAATAGATTGCCCATGAATGTCCCTCCCGCAGGTACATACCATGTCCCCCGCCATGACATTCCGGACATGATGCTCTTGTCTTTAAACTTTAAACTATCAACTTTCAACTGCGCGTAAGCGTCTCTGACGCTCTCGTATATGCTGTCGGCATGGTTGAGGCAGCCGAAGATAGCTCCGAAGAAACGTATCCATTCTGCACGGGCGAGAGGAGTGTTTTCCGTCCACTCGTTGCAATAGAAGACTGGAATACCCAAAGCCTCAATCTGCATTGGCACCTGATCACCTTCAGCATAGGTGGAGATAATCACCGCATCGGGTTTGGCGAGCAGGATGGCTTCCATATTCGGCTGAATATCATCGCCAATATCTACCATATTGGCGCGTTGCACGTCTGTGAGGTTATAGATACGATTAGGACGGCAAACGCCAATAACCTTGTCGGTCAAGCCCAACTCGTGGATAAAACCCATATGCGTAGCCGAAGTGCAAATGACGCGTTCCAGAGGGCTAGTCATTGCATATTGCGCCATCATTTGCCCTTGCTTCCATGGCGAGTGAATCGTAATGTGCGTTGTATCGCTCGACTGAACAATATCAAATCCTGCGGTATCATCCGATGCGGGTGAACTAACTCTAGGTTGGCATGCCACGCACACCAACCCAAGTAAGCACACTGCTATGTGAAATTGTATTTTGAGCATATGTAAGTCCCTCCCTGGGAGGGATTTAGGGTAGGCTTCTAAATTACCTTCAACTCGCTACCAGGGAAGTAGTGCGCCAAGATCTGCTCGTAGGTATAGCCCTTGTCCGCCATCACAGCTGCACCGATTTGGCACAAACCTACACCATGTCCCCATCCGGCACCAGTGAGGATAAAGTCACCCTTCTCGTTGCGGTCCACTACAAAAGCACTACTGTACAAGTGGCTCTTGCTCAACCATTTGCGAATTTCTAACTCCTTACCAATCACCATGGTGCGCTTGCTGCCGACGATATGCATTTCATACAAACGAGCCGAAGGACCACGCTTGATAGGCACCAAGTCTTGTATCTCGCCGAAGTCGATACCCGAACGCTCGCGGATGATGTCGCTGAGTTCCTCTTTACTGTATTGTACCGTCCAACGATAGAAATCTTTGGTCTCTTGGTCGTAGTTATTCAATACTTGGCTGAGGATGCGTTCGTCGGTGGTATTGCAATAAGCAGAAGGCGAGGTGCGAATAAACTCCTGCGCATTCTCCTCAATAGTCAAATCGGGTAGGGGAGTGTCAATTTCGTCACGAACAGGCTCGAGATAGTCGTAGTGCTCGTTTGCCCATGCGTTCTCAAACACTTCGGTCGCGCCACCGCAAGCCTTATAGAAGCGTGCGTCGCAGACTTTGCCGTCATACATAAGCACTTGTCCACGGGTAGCGTCAATAGCCTTTTGCACGTTTGCCGCTGCTTCAGGATGCTCGTCACGACGGGTGATACCCTCGTAGCGTTGGCAGTGGTCGTCGGCACATACATCAAAGCCCTCGTGAGCATCGCGTTCGTACCAAATCACATGGCGATCAGGGTTGCTCAAATCAGGTTTATCGGTGCAAGTAGATGGACTGATGATAGGACGCAACACCCAACTGCGGGAGATAACCGCATGCGCCTTCAATAGTTCCAATGATGAAGTCGCAGACATCTCAGAAGTGATTACCGAACTGAGGTAGTCTTCCACATCAAGGCGGTTGATAGCAGTTTGTGTGCCATCTGCATTGTCTCGTATTTCAAGTGTGCCTTCAAACTCTTGATCTTCGAGGCGGTCCCAGTGGAAACCGATACCGATACGAACATTCTTCAAGAGGAAGGTAGGATGTTCTGGGGTGGAATGAGGACCAGGAATAACAGCCTCTATCTTTGGGGCGGTTATTACGCCCACTGCTATTTCGTGTTTCATGCGTGTATGTTTGTTTTATGTTAATATCTATTTAGCGTTCCACTTCGCCTTTCCAGGAGTTGAAGCCCGTGTTGAGTTCTACGACTTGGTAGCCGTGTTGGGCGAGTTGCATGGCGGCATTTTTGCTTCTTCTGCCTGAACGGCAGTAGAGAGCGATGGTCTTGTCTTTAGGAAGCAATTTCTCCGCTTTCTGCATAAAGTCGGCTTGTGTCACATCAATAAGCAACGCACCAGGGATATGCCCTTGTGCATATTCGTTGGTAGTCCTCACATCAAGGCGCACAACGGTAGTATCTTCAATGACCTTTGCAAAAGTCTCCGCATCCACCGAGCGGAAGTCAGCTGCCTTGCAGCCTAAAAAACTCATCAGGCAGAGTAGGATAGGAAAGGGTTTCATGATGTTATAATGGTTATGCGTTTTTACTTGAGTAGGATATATGCAAGACTGGCGGCGCTGATAATGATCCACAGCAGGACGCCTTGCAGTAACGGACGGATGCCGACGGATTTGATGACATCAACGGAGAGGGAGGCGCCAATGAAGAACATCGTGATGATTAGTCCTTTTCTCGCAATACCTGCGATGAATTTACCTATCTCGGGATAATCCACCAAAAGGTAGGTGTTGAGGAGCATGGCGACGATAAAGAACAAGATAAACCATGGGATACTAATCTTCTTGCCTTCGCTGCGGAATATTACCGAAGTAACCAATGCTAATGGAATAATCCACAATGCACGAGTGAGCTTGATGGTCGTAGCTACTTGCAGGGCTTCTTCGCCATAAGCCGCTCCTGCGCCCACTACCGAACTAGTATCATGGATTGCAATAGCCGCCCATGTGCCGAACTCTTGTTGGCTTAGTCCCAACCAATGACCCAAAGCGGGAAAAAGGAAAAGACCAATAGCGTTAAGGATAAACACCGTGGCTAATGCCATAGACATATCGGTGTCCTTGGCTTTGATGATAGGTCCTACCGCAGCGATAGCACTTCCGCCACAAATGGCTGTGCCCGAACTGATAAGGTAGGATGTGTTACGATTGAGTTTCAGTATTTTATAGCCAATAAACATACCTATAAGCAAGGTACCGATGACCGATATAATCGTAAAGAGCATTCCTTCCTTACCTGATGCGAGTGAGGCTTGAAGGTTCATGCCAAAGCCCAAACCGATGACGGAGTATTGGAGGAGTTTCTTGGATATGTTCTTGTTGAAAGTGGGGTAGGCTTGTCCGCAAAGCAAGGCAAAAACCAAGCCAATAAACAGCACCACGGGTGGAGTTACCCACGTCGAAAGGAAACGGAGCGCAGGGATATAATCGCAAAGCAAACAAAGCGTAAGCAAGGATAGCAAAGCGATGTATATGTGACGGTTGTATTGGCGCATGTTGGGCTATTGGCTATTGGCTATTGGATATAGGATATGGGGTGTCTGCCACTTCGCGGATGATGTCGCGGAGTTTAGATGGGGTGAGGCGGTCAAAACTCTCACGGTTGGCTACAATACCAATACCTCCCATCTCTACAGTCGCAGGAGAGAAAAGTATACGCTCTTCCTCTGGCGCAAAGAAACACATAGGGCGGGATTCTTTTCTAAAGAATACTATTGTATTAAACTTGCCTATATCCAATAGCGAAGCGTCCAATAGCCTGTTAGGGCGTCCTATAGGCGGAACGCCGTCCACCTGCTGCGCAGGCTCATACCACGAAACGATATTCCAGCGGGGTTCGTATTCTTCGGCGTGAGAGGCACCTGCGGTCAAAGAACCTGTTTGACTGGCTTCTTCGGGGATAGTGCCCATAGCGAGGACTTTTTTAACGGCTGCCAAATGGGTTTGTAGATCCACTTCTTGCACCAAGATAGCATTGGCATAGTTGGTGGATAAATGATCTTCTATAGGGAGGCTGTGGCGAGGCACAGCTTGGAAATGCATATGGTCGGGGGCACTTGCTCCACACATAGGACCATTGTAGAAAATGGTCATCTCGGGTAGTTGTTGTGCCAAATGGAGCATCGAATCAAGATGAGGCAATAGTTCTTGGCGTTCGTGTACGGAAGACGAAACAGTAAAGTGCGGAGAGAAAATAGGGAAAGGGTTCACACGGATACAATAGGTGTGCCCAGTAGGTGAATCCCAGTTGTGGGTGAGTTGGTGTTCCTCTACGCCATCGGGGCAGAGAAAACATGTTCGTTTTTGCAGAGCTTCAGGGCTGACGTCTGCCATGACGCTGCGCACACGAGCGGGGTTGAAAAGCAATTTGGCAGGGAAGCCGTCGATGGTCATATCTTTGACTTCGACCCCAGATAAGGCTTGGTAATTAACGAATGCTCTCCCGTGAGAATCAAGCTCACGGGAGAACATGTCTGTTATTTGTTGATAAAGGTTCAAAACAGTTTAAAGTTTATAGTTTAAAGTTTATAGGCACGGAGTATGCGGCTCTGCCGCCCTCGCCTTTAACCTCTAACCTTTAATCTTTAACCTAATGTTTACTTTCCCTCGTTCATTTGGATACGTGCCTTCAACTCCCATGTACGGATACGATCTTTGTACAAGTGGTTGTTGTTCATGGTCACGATATCGCAGTTAGCATCAGAGTTGTCATCCCAACGACGGCAGTTATACACTACGTCATAG
>JBGVEC010000174.1:0-11420 GCA_045119815.1 Paludibacteraceae bacterium
TACACAATTTCCGCAACATAACCATATCATCCATGACAGATTTTACCGGAACTTTCAGGCTCCTGTAGCTGTCAAAAAGACTATATGTCATTGAATAATTGTTCATTCTTTTCTGTTAAATGCGTACTTATCTACACAAAAGTAATTAAAATTTTGCACAAGACCTTATTTCTGAAAGATTTTTTAGCATTTACGAGACTGTTTTTTCCCTTAAAAGAGCAGAAATGATACTCCTGAAATGAAAAATGATGTTCAAGAATGTAGAAATGATCTTCAAAAGCATAGGATGGCACCAAGAATGACACCCCAAAAAAAGAATGAACTCTCTGTTATTGAAGCAAACTTCTGAAATGATAGTATGGAGGGGGCATATTGTTGAGAAGTCGGAACAGCAAATCCTCCTGCAAGGCTATGGTCCAAACAAGGTGTTGATAACATTGGATAGAGTGCTATAATTATAGGAGAATAAACGATAGCAATAGAAAATGGCGACTGCTCAATACACTGAGTAGTCGCCATTGATTATTTTAACAGATAGCCAACACCTCTGACGCTCTCTATTTCTGCGGTCGGGTCGGCCTTGAGGTGGTTGCGCAGGCGTGTGATATAGACATTGAGGCTGCGGAGGTTAAAATAGTTATCATCGCCCCAAAGTTCCTTCAAGAGTTCCGATGCCTCAACAACACGCCCTCTCTTGCGGCACAACCTAACTAACACAGCTGCCTCTCGTGCCGCCAAGGTTGTCTGCTGACCTCGTATGGTTAGCACCTTCGAAGATGGGTTAAACTCATATTCCCCTATAACATAAGATGTCTCTTGCGTATCCCTAACCTCGGCTCTTCCGGCCAAAGCCTTAACCCTTACGATGAGTTCGTCGATAGCAAAAGGTTTTTTCAAGAAGTCGTTACCTCCTGTTTCAAATCCCTTAACAACATCCTCGGTTGCAGATAGTGCCGTAAGGAAAAGTATTGGAGTATTGCATCCCTCGTTTCTTAGCTTTTTCGCAAGAGAGTAGCCATCAAGATTGGGCATCATCACATCGCTGACAATAACATCAAAGGGCTCTTTTTTTATGGCCTCCAATGCGTGGATTCCATCATACGCAAGACGAACATCGAAGTTCCTATCAGATAGCGTATCTGATAGTATCTCCGCCAACATCTTTTCGTCCTCTACTATAAGTATCTTTATTCTATTGTTCATTTTTCGGTAGTTTAATGGTTACGGTCGTACCCTTGCCGACACTACTCTTAATCGATATTGTACCCTTGTGCAGCTGCACAATCTGCTTTGCATAGTAGAGCCCCAATCCATATCCTCTGACAGTGTGCACATCACCAGTAGGTACGCGATAGAACTTCTCGAAAATATGCGAAAGATGCTCTTTGGCTATGCCGCATCCGTTGTCCTCCACATCTATCGTAACATTCCCATTCTCATCAGAAACACTTATATTGACAACGGGCTCTTCGGCATATTTAACAGCGTTGTCTATGACTGTCGCCAGTAGGTTTTTGATATGGAATTCATCTGCCAACACGGTAATGTTAGAAGGACAATCAATATGGAATTTTGTTTTCTTGCCTACATTCATTCCGGCACCTTGCACTACTCCATTGATAATATTCTGAATGTGTAGATTGGTAGGATTGTATTTGTACTCCCTGCCCTCAACAGATACCGATAGGATATGTTCAACCATTGTCGATAGTTGAGTGAGTTGCGCCTCAACAATCTCAAGGTAACGACTTCGCCTTTTGGGATTGGCATCGGCAGAGAAATTACGCAGCGCATCTGTCGCTGTTACGGCAACTGAAATGGGTGTTTTCAGCTCGTGGGTTATATTATGTGTAAAATCTCGCCTCATCTCTTCAAGGGTCTTCTGTCGAAACATAGTTCTTACCAAGTATAACAAGACGACCGACAATAGCAGGACAATAGCCACAGACGAAAGTATCAAACCCTGCATTCTCTCCAAAAATGCCTTAAACGGAGTCTCAATGGAGAGCCTAAGCGAATATAGCTTGTCGTCATCAATCGGTACAACGATAACCATTGGATTATTCAAACTCGGTCTCTCTCCCTTTGTCATCATCACTCGCGTAGTGCCAGCATCGTGAAATAGCACCTCTGCATAGTATGGCTGTAATGCATCAAGTTCCATCAGATTTGGCTCGAAGTAGAGGCTAAAATCATCAAGATTCATCTTAATATGGGTTGCGTTGGCCAAGCCGGGAATGGCATCCATACGGAATGCTTTATATATACTTTTGTATGTGGCAGACTCCACTCTGCGCTGGAAGTCAGCCACGGAATCATTGTACATTCTATACACCCATACAGCCTGCACAACGGCAAGGCATAGCAATGATACCACTGCGATAATTGATATGTTTCGAAAGAATTTCTTTGACATAGCTATTACTTTATTGGCAAAAGTAGTTATTATTTCTCATTTATAACGCGAGTTAACATTAGTTAACAGTTATTAACAACCAGTTAACTCACAATAGCCATTCTTGCACTTATCTTTGCACTAAGAAAACCGGTTTCATTGTTGTTGAATCTATTAAATGTGTATGTTACTATGAAAAAGTTGTTTTTTATTTTCTTGATGAGCATTGCAACTAACTTTGCATTTGCACAATCTGGTGAGGGACAAACACTCTACATTATCGATGGAGTCGTATCGACCAAAGCAGCAGTTGATGAATTACCAAGCGATATGATTCGCAATATGAATGTTGTCAAAGGAGTAGAGTCGGTGGTTATCATCACTACCCAAAATGGCCGAGAAATATCCGGACGCGTGGTCGACACTGAGGGGAAACCAATGGCCGGTGTAATCGTAATGGTACCAAAAACAAAAGTAGGTGTTGTAACTGATGCTAATGGACTCTATAAGATTAATCTTGCAGCCGGCGAGGCATTTCTAACCTTTATGTATGTAGATTATCCTACAATGACCATTCAGGTCGATAAGGCTAATATGGACGATGTGATTATGGATAAGAACGCTCCTCAGAACCTTGTGGCACTCAAAGACTTGAAAGGCAATGTAGTAAGTGTCACAGGAGTAAAGAAGCATGAGAGCAAACCTCTTTATCTTACAAAGTCGGCTAATGGATACATCAAGAAGGTGGACAACCTTGAATCAATCTCACCTAACGACATCAAGACGATAAATGTCTTCAAGGGCGAGCAGGACGAGCAGTTCAAGAAATATGGCAACACATCAAATGGCGTAATCCTGATTGAATTGAAGTAGTTATTCTTTAATAATAGAATAGATATATGACAATGTCGACTACTCGAAATATGTAGTCGACATTGTTAGCATTGGTAATAGATCTTTTACAATACATAGAAACATTTAAGAGATTATGAAAGTAATCAGAAGCATATTGATGTTCGCGGTGATGCTTTTCGCAGTCGGCTGCGATAAGGAAGAACCCTTTGATGTTACACCACAAACTCTTGCTCAAACTGTATGGGATGCGGAGATTGAATATTTTGATGAAAACGGCAACGCAACAGGTAACAATAGTTGTATTGTAGAATTTCTATCCGAGACAGAGGGCAAATATAGTGAGCCGGATATGAATACCGTTCGCCGATTCACCTATGAGGTAGATAGAGCAATTATTGTTATCGATAGCGGTAGCTACACTCTTTTGAATGGCACCTGGCATATTGTTGAGAAGCCGAAACAGCAAATCCTCCTGCAAGGCTATGGCCCTAATAAAACCATAGTAACATTGAATAGAGTACTTTAATTAATTACTATGGGGCAAATACTATATTAATGGCGACTACTCGTATTCTGAGCGGTTGCCATTTTTGCATCCCTTCAAAAGCACTTTTATAGGCTACAGAAGTCTCTGTTTGGGATATTTCGCTTAATTTTGCAGAAAATTTAGACGAACTTATATGAAACAGTATATAGCAATTATTATTCTCACGCTTTGCTTGGTGTCTTGTAGCCACCACTCCAAGCATTGGGAAACACTCGCGCAGGTGGAGTCATATATTGAAGAGAGACCCGATAGTGCATTAGTGGTACTACAAGGTATTGACAATGAGGAGTTGGCTAACGACGAGGAGCGAGCGAAGCACGCCCTATTGCTGTCAATGGCAATGGATAAGAACTATATTGACCGAACCGACTTTGAGGTGCTGCAACCTGCCATTGATTATTATAAGGAGAATGGTTCTTCGACAGAACAAATGCTCACACTCTTTTATCAGGGGCAGATTCATCGCATCAACTCTCAATATGCACAAGCATTAGTTTGTTTTTGTGATGCAATAAAAATAGGCGAAGATTCTAAAGATATACACACTAAAGCAAGAGTATATGATGCTCAAGGCGATGTGTATAAATCATTGACCAAGTGGGTTGAAACAATCAAATCTAAATTATCTGCAGCCGATTGCTTTTCTAAATTGGACAATACAGATTGTTATGTAAATGTCCTATTGGATGTATTCTATAGCTATACGCAAGATGGAGATTTTATCAATGCCGAAAAATATCTCAATGAGTGCGATGATCACATTAAAGACATATCAAGCAAGACACTGAGTAAATACTATTCTTACTATCTAAACTACTTGATTGCAACCAACAAATTAAATGTAATTGAAAACACAATACAAAAGTATTTAAGTAAAGTTCCAGAAAATAATCTTGATTATATTTCATTGGCTTATGCCTATATGGCATTAGGTGATATTAACAAGGTGGCAGAATCTCTATCTAAAAATAAATTACCAGACGACAATGAGAATATTTTACGACAATATGCTATTGTTGCAGCCCTAAATGCACATATACAAGAAGGACGTGATATGTTGGAATCGTGTCAAGAATCCTTCATAGAACGAGATTCTCTTATATATTCCTTATACGAGAACGACCTTCAATATATGCAGCAACAAAAATCAGAAAAGTTGCAACAAGAAAGGGACGAACTAAAGAAGCAGACTAAAACTATTATTATTATTTCTTCTATTCTGGCACTTCTTATTACACTCTATCTCCTAAAGGTAGTAAGAAAAAGATTGCTGGATAGTCGAACTAAAAACATTATATTAGAACATGAAAAAACTCTCTATGAGAATATGTATAAAGAAGTGTTATATGAACGGGACACTTTGAATGAGATGCTAACAAATTCCTTTGTACAAGTAGAGACAAAGACAATTATTCGTAAGAGATTAGAAGTGCTGAACGCTATCATTGTTTCCCATCTTTCCGATAGGGAATCTGATAATAAACGAGCAAATGAACAGCTGCAAAACCTTGTTGCCAACAGAGAAGTATTCATAAAATCTACACGCCTTACATTAGAAGAAAACTATCCACACTTCTTTGTCTATCTTCACGACAAGGGTTTGGAAGAGTTTGAAATTGATTTCTGTTGTCTCTATGCAATTGGAATGAAAGGCAAAGAGGTAAAAGCATATACCAATCTAAGTCGCCATTACAAGGATAGTAGTGAGGTACGTCAAAAGCTAGGTCTAGTTGAAAGTGATACAAATCTTTCAAATTTCCTGCAAAAACTTCTCAAAAATGAGGCGGAGTAAACTTTTTCAATGACGACTTTCTTACAGGAAAACTAATTTTTATTTACAGCATGGATTATCAGCGAGTTACAAACGATACTTTGTAGCTCGTTTTTTTCATGGAAAACTTTTGTTAGCATAATTTTGCTCTCAAATTCAATTTAAGAGAACGAAGTTATGAAAAAGTTGATTGTACTATTTGTGAGTGTATTCATTTGTGCCTTTACTGCAAATGCACAAGAGATCAAAGGTGTGGTTGTTGATGCAACATCAAAAGAGGTCGTACCATCAGCGACCATCATCATTGAGTACTCGGATAAAACTGACAGAACAGTTTCTAACGATAAAGGTGAGTTCTATTTTAAGCCTCAGAAGTTCCCTGTAAATGTCAGGGCTACAATATGGGATATCGTTTCTGACAGTGTTTATTTAGACAAATATCCAGAGGGTAATACTATTACCGTGTTGATGCCAACTAATGCGATTGAATTGGATGAAGTAGTAGTAACTGGTCATGCACGATTAACTTCAATCACAGACAAAGGTTTTAGTTATAAGATGTCTGCAAACGAAAGAGCTCAAGAGGAAAACACTCTACAGTCTTTGAGTTATGTTCCTCTTGTGAATGTAGATGCAAACGGTGGTATTACTGTACAAGGATCGTCCTCATATAGCTTATACCTGAATGGTCGACCATATGAAATGGCACAGACTTCTCCTAAAGCATTTTTGGAGACATTGCCTGCATCAGAGATAGCCAAAGTAGAGGTAATAACCAATCCCACAAGCAAAATGGGGCCATCTGCACAACGATATATCATTAATATCGTAACAAAGAAAGAGTTGGTCGATGGCTATGTCATGAATTTAGGGGCAGGAGGAAATACTCAGCCAGAAGCAAATGGTTCGCTGCTTGGCATGTTCAAAAAGAGAGATGTAGAAGCTTCTGTTACCTATGACTATGGGCTGGATGGCCAAAGAGACCAGCCAGTAGTAATGGATTATTATATACCAGCCACAGAAAATAGTTCTGCTCAGCATTGGACTACACATATGTTAGGAAATGGAGACTGGCATACACATACAGTACGTGCTATGGTCAAATGGCAGATTGATAGTCTTAACACACTGTATGCAGATGCTCATGGACGTATAAATGCAACCAACACAACAGGCACGGAGTGGAATAACTCCTATGAACTGTTGTCGAACATGCCACATATAGATAATATTAGTAAACTTACAGCAGGAACTGCCGAAGCTAATATTGTGTATCGAAATTATTCCGCTGACGATCTCGACACTGAGCGCTTTACTGCTGGATACCATTTTACATATAATCCAGATAGAAGACATTTATTGCAGCGCCATTATTTAGATGATATGAGTATTTCCGAAACTTACCAAAATACTGATGGAGGCATGCAGGAACACTACGGTTTGTTATCATACTTGTGGAAGATTAATAGTAGAAACTATGCGAGATTTACTATGAAAGATTTCTATCGTATTGGAGATACTCGTTCGGTTAATATGACCGATGAAGAGGAGTTTTCATCAATGAATTACCACAACAATATCCTCAATGGAACAATTAGTTATTCAGGAACTATTGGGCAGCGTTTAATGATACAGGCGGCGCTACAATTTAACTATGACTATTTTAAGATGCGCCTACCAAAGAATAGCTCGAATGACTTTGATTATCATAATTTCTATCTTATGCCTTCTGCATCTGTATATTGGATGCCTAATAATAAGAACACTCTATATTTAACGTACTCAACAAATATAACACGCCCTACTGTGCAGATGCTAAATCCATTTGTTAGCAACCCAAATAGCAATACCATCAGCCAAGGAAATCCTAATCTTAAAGCACAATATTCTCATGATGTTGCCTTAATGTGGTTTTTCAATGGACCGCATAATTTATCACTTAATACAAGTATATCATACACTCACACTAATAACATAATACAAAACTATAGCTATTTAGGTGACGAAAGTAAGGTTATATATACCTATGGCAATATGGGAAATGGGCAAGATATTGGAGTGTCAATGAATCTCGGATGGAATGCAGCAGAGTGGTTGATGCTATCAGTAAACGGAGGCGTTGGCATCAATAAGTTGAAAGCAGCTGAGATTGGTCTAAATCAGACAGATTGGCACTATAGCCTTGCTCCATCATTAGATTTTCTGTTACCTAAACATTTCCGCATTGGTATGAATGGAGGAATATATAAAAATACTCCAGCACCTTGGGCCGAGAATAACCCCATTTATATGTATTCGTTCTATGCGAACAAGAGTTTCTTGAAAGGTAGATTAAATGTATCAGTAACAGCTAATTCACCATTCAATAAGTATATAAAGAGCACTTCTACCACTACCTTGCCAGATATAATCACTACTCAGACAAATTATATTACTGCACGCTCATTTGGCATAAACTTGTCATACTCGTTTGGTTCAGGACAAAAGGTAAATGTTCAACGAGATAGAACATTGAGAGCAACAGACCAATCAACAGGTGTAAATTAAAGAATAGTTCTATTGTAGGCATAATATAACTATATTATATTCGTTAGATTTTATAAATTTGTTCCGTGATAAATAGGTCTACATTGTTGACCATTAAAAGCCAGTATGAATATGAAACGATTAATGACTATAGTTTATATTCTGAGTGCGTTATGCATCACAACCGTAATTACAAGTTGTGATAAAGACACACCAGAAGATTGGAGTGAGATAATAAACCTATATGTGGATGCAGAATTAGGAGAGTATCGCCCTTGGGGACACCCTGAGGATGCAGAGCCTTTGGACGGGCTTAAAATCAAGGAGAGTAAAGATGCCGATTGGGTAGTTATTCCAATGGATGGTATAGATGGTTTTACTCACTCATTAGGTTGGGAGTTTTATCTTGAGGTGGAAAAGGTGTATTTGGCAAATCTGACAGCTGATGCCTCAAACATAAGATACAGACTCATCAGAATTGTAGACGAACAAAAAGTAAGAACTCCAGAGTTCCCTACATTGGAGGTTAAGGGTGCTCAGGGTGCTCTTGCAAACTCTTATACAGCCAATATATTTGAGCCAGTGCACTTCTACTTAGATGGCAATGATTATATGCAGCAAGACCTAAGAGAGTTGTGCGACTCGCTTGTATTTGATATACCTTGGCTGAAGGGAACACATCTAAGCCGAAAAATATATTTTCACGAAACTGGTAGACTTCAATTCATTAGTGGTTGGGATCATCGTTTTATTCTTCCTATGAGTGGATTATGTAGAATCAAGGCATACAAAGATGGTGATGTTGTTTATAGCGATGCAATATCGGTATCACTTACAAACGAAAAGGATTTCTTGATGTATAATTGGAAGGAGATAACCGAAAGCATGAATAACTCAATCGGATATGTCAACTTTGTTGATGAGGGACACGAGTTCCTGAGCACACACTATGTCGTGGGCGAAACTCCAATTGCCAAAGTATCGTTGAGCAAACCTACTGATGACACATTGGATTGGCTGTATGAGTATCTTTACAAACTTTACAAGGAGCCATTGTATAGCAGCGAGTCTTTCACACAGGAACAATACAAGAATCTCTTTACAGATATTGACGACAGAGAAACTCCACTATATATTTGGCAAACAGCAAGTTCTCTCATGGCTCTTATCCATTATTACGACACCGATGAAGATATAACACAATATTACATCAAGGCTGAGCCTACAAAATAATCAACATGAATAAATCGTATTAATGTTCAATGTTTGGATATTACCGATTATTATCTGAATAACAATGGCGACTGCTCAATACACTGAGCGGTCGCCATTATTTTTTTACATATTCTCAAAAAAATCTCAATATATTTAGATAGAGCTACTTAATCGACACCATATTGAGTATCGACTGTTCAGCAGCCTTGCGCGTGGGCTCGTCGATAGTCACCTCGGGGCTCTCGTTCTCCAGTGTACTGAGGATATTTTCGAGAGTTACCATCTTCATATAGTGGCACTCGTTGCAACCTCCCTCAGAGCCAATAGTAGGTGCAGGAATAAATTGCTTGGTGGGGAGACGTTTCTCCATCTCTACAAGGATGCCAGACTCCGTTACCACGATAAACTCCTCTGCATCCGACTCTTTGCAGTAATCCAATATACCCGCTGTAGAGCCTACATAGTCGGCCACAGCCACAAGCTCGGCCTTACACTCGGGGTGTACGACAACCTTCGCCTCGGGGTGCTCGGTCTTAAGGCGTAGGATGCCCTCTAATGAGAACTCCTCGTGAACCAAGCATGCACCATCCCAGATTACCATATTGTCGCGGCCTGTAACCCTCTGGATATATGAGCCGAGGTTGCGGTCGGGAGCGAAGATAATGGGCTGTTCGCGAGGTATGCTCTCCACAACCTTTAGGGCGTTAGTAGAGGTGCAACACACATCTGTGAGAGCCTTTACGCCCACAGATGTGTTGACATACGAAACAACCTTATGACCCGGATATTGTTCCTTAAGGCGTGCCAATGCTGCAGCCTCACACGACTCGGCAAGAGAACAGCCAGCCTCAGGAACAGGGATTAGCACCCTCTTATTGGGTGATAACACCTTTGCCGTCTCGGCCATAAAGTTGACACCTGCAAAGAGGATAATGGGAGCATCGATATCACGAGCCTTAACCGACAAGGCAAGGGAGTCTCCCAAGAAGTCTGCTATTTCCTGCACCTCTTTAGTAGTGTAGTAGTGTGCAAGAATGACGGCATTCTTCTCCTTCTTGAGTTGTTCTATGCGTTCTATAATCTGATCTTTTGTCATAGAGTTGGTTCTATTACTCGACCTGGATGTTCATACTGATATCCATACCTTTAACAGTATGTGTAAGTGCACCGACGCTGATATAATCAACACCTGTTGCTGCGACCTCTTTCAAACGCGGAATGCTCATATTTCCCGAAGCCTCAGTCTTGATACTCTTATTTGCAGCATTGATAATTTTGACAGCCTCGGCCATTGTCTGGGTATCCATATTGTCGAGCATGATGATATCTGCACCAGCTGCGATAGCCTGATGTACCTCGTCAATATTTGTTGTCTCAACCTCAATCTTAATGCCCTCAGCAATACGTAATCGTACCTGCTCTACGGCTTTCGCAATACCACCAGCCATCTTGATATGGTTATCCTTAATCATCGCCATATCGTACAAACCCATACGGTGGTTTGTGCCACCACCGTGCTTTACGGCCATCTTATCCAACACACGAAGACCTGGTGCGGTTTTGCGGGTGTCAAGCAACTCGGTATGTGTACCATCTAACTCCTTAACATATTTAGCTGTCTCGGTAGCAATGCCACACATACGCTGGAAGATGTTGAGTGAAAGACGTTCGCCACGCAACAAAGTAGGATATGTTGCCTCAACTTTAAGTATTACATCGCCCTTCTTTACCGCATCACCATCCTTGAAGTATGGAGTAAATACAACATCACTCTGAAAACGGTCGTAGACCATCTTCACGATATCCAAACCAGAGATAACTCCATCCTGCTTGGCAGTCATCGTGGCTACACCATTCATCGTAGCAGGAATTATCGACTCGGTGGTGATATCACCTGTGTTAATGTCCTCCTCAATACCAAGGTCGAGGAGTTTGTTGATTAAGTTCTCGTACTGCATATCTCTTAAAAGTTAAAATAATTACTGTTTACGGGCGCAGTGGTAATCTCTTTCCCGCAGCGTTGTACGGAGTGCACTGCAAATGTTTCATCTGAACAAGGGTAATCCTCACGATAGTGTCCACCACGACTCTCCTTACGCATCAAGGCGGGG
>JBGVEC010000175.1:0-2165 GCA_045119815.1 Paludibacteraceae bacterium
GATGATTACTCTGATGTCTGTCATTGTTGTCTTTACGTTTGCCATAGCCCTGTGATATTGATCAATATCACAAAGTTATATTGTCAAACCGTAAGCAACCCTTCCGACTTTTACCCCGACCATGCTGGCACTGGTTAAAATGGGGCGGTACATTTCATTCCGCTACAGACGGTACATTTCAAACTGATACAGACGGTACAAATCATTCTGATATACCCGGTACATTTGAAAGTGATATGGGCGGTACATTTAATCCGCTGCTATCAAAGAATAGTCCTATTACATCAAACCCTTAATCGTAAACACGTTTACATACTCGCCCTTGACCGCCCTTGGAAGATTTGAAAGACTCGTAGAGGCTTTCAAGTCTGGAGGAATCCCGCAGCTGTCGCCGCCTCGACAGAGAGCAAAGCATCTGAACAAACCTCCTAACGGGCTACTACGCAGACACTTAACATAATCGAAATCGAAACGTTCCGATTTCGATTAAAACAGGAACCTAAAAGAAATAGGAACCACTCTTGAATGTCCTTATCAGAAACTAGTGGGTGCCCGAATTAGGTTCCTATTTCTTATTCTATAATGTGCTATTTTATGGCAGTAACCGAACCGTATATAGCGGTTCAAAAAACTTATTGTCATATGTATACAGATAGAATCAACCCTGATTATCCTGAAGGAAGGCTTCTGATTACTTCCTCAGGCTTCGAATTGAAGGATCCTACACTACCACTGTCTCAGGTATCTTTGGAAAGCAAGGCTCATTTGCTTATGAAGTATCTCAAAGAGAAAGCTTTTGAATCGCGTTACTCCAAGCACATGGATGTCATGTATAAGGTCATACTTGAGCATAATGCACAGAAAGATCTTGGTAAATACAACGTCATACTCAAGAAGTATCCAAAAGAGCGAACCTTCATATACCTATGGTTATTATATGACTTTTACGACATGCTACCAACGTTCAAGAGGATACATGCTGAGTCAAACTATTATAAACTAACCCCTTACTATCGTTCTATTATAGACTCGGGTATGAGGGTCGCACAAAGCACGGGAATACAAGATACCACCATCAGCGTAGAAGCATCCATGGTATCCTCGTTCTTTTGTTATTTGATCAGATCCAAAGTTGACACCTTAGCCTTACTTACAGAGTGCTTAGTGAGGAACTACACTAGGTCGGGTCATTGTGGTCCAATGATACTGTATCGTATATCAGTCTTTCTTCGTCGTTATATGTACCACACTGATGATCAGAGCATCATATCTATCATACACTACTTCCCTAAGGAGAATAGGACCTCCAAAATCTATCCTGCTCTAACGCATGAAGAGCGAGTCAAGTTAGAAAACTTCCTACTATCAGAGAACACTTTAGTATCTAAGCGTGACAGAGCTATTGTTGTATTGATGCTTTACTCCGGAATGCGCTCTAAAGATGTCGCGAATCTTATGGTGTCAGACATAGACTGGTCCAATAATGTTATCTGGTTCAAACAAAGTAAGACACTCGGCAGCCTCACCTTGCCACTTCGTCCGGTGGTAGGTAATGCCATCTATGACTACATCATCAATGAGCGTCCCAAATGCTCGGAACAGAGACTCTTTCTCTCACATGAGGCTCACTCTGGAAGATATGGCAGTTGTTCCATTGCCACTGCCACCAATAGAATCTATGCCCTTGCTGGCATACGTTTAGGAAATGAAAGACAAGGGACTCATCTTCTTCGTCATAGCCTAGCAGATGAAATGATCAATGAAGGAAATGATGTCACTATGGTAGCCAAGACTCTTGGGCATCTTAGCCCCAACACCTCATTGGGATATATGTCGTCCAATATTGATCAACTGAGAGCATGCGCTCTGAGCATAGAGTCATATCCAGTAACCCATAAACTATACAGCCATGAGTAAACAGTTGACCCGCGAAGAATGGTACGCGGACTACCAAGACTATCGTGAAGCCTATGGATATAAGAATGCTTCTTATAACTTCATTCGCTGCTTCCTTAATTGGTGCAACATTGCTGTCCACTAAAAATGTGGACGGTTAATAAAAGTTAAAAATCAAACAAAGTGGGTTCATAAAACCCGTCAAGTTCTTTGTCAATACTGAAGTTAGATTTGTTAAAGAGGTCTTGAAGTGGTGTCGTGTCGGTAAG
>JBGVEC010000176.1:0-20003 GCA_045119815.1 Paludibacteraceae bacterium
AAATATCAAGGTGCGAGATATCATACAAGTCATTGATGAACAGCCTATTGTCACAAGCAAACAACTTCAACTGTGGGAATGGCTTGCACAATACTATATGTGCACCTTAGGTGAAGTCATGGCTGCCGCCCTACCCTCTGAAATCATAGACGACAACTACTCCGCAGCCACCACACAATTTATCCAACTCTCTCCTGCATACCTAGCTCCAGAAGCCCAAGAGCAATTGTTCAAAGAATTACAACGCGCCAAAAAGCAAGAGCAACTGGTGCGTGATTTTCTCCGTTTGGCGCAGAACTATCAAGTGGAGCGACGCGTACTCTTAGAGCAAAGCGGTGTAAGTGGGGCCATCCTTAGAATACTGATTGATAAAGGTGTTTTCCTCGAGGAACAACGCCCTATATCAAGACTACAACAATACACTGGCGAAACACAATCGCCTCATACATTAGACCAACAACAGTCCAAGGCACTAACGGCTATTCAACAAACATGGGAGAAGACACCCGTCACACTCCTGCACGGAGTAACCTCTAGCGGAAAGACCGAAGTTTATATTCATCTTATCGACCAAGTCCTCAAACAAGGGAAACAAGTGCTATACCTCGTACCAGAGATTGCTCTCACCACCCAACTCACAGACCGCTTACGTGCCGTCTTCGGAGACCAATTGGTGGTGTATCATTCAAGGTTTAGCAACGCCGAACGAGTGGAGATATATCATACGTGCCATGGCACGCAGGATATCGGACGGGCAGAGCCCTATGGGACGGGCGATGCCCTATGGGACGGCCAAAGGCCTATTGGAGGTGAGGCGAAAGGTAAGGTTATTTTGGGTGCACGTTCTGCGATATTCTTGCCATTCAAGGACCTAGGACTAATCATTGTAGATGAGGAGCATGAGCCAAGTTACAAACAGCAAGATCCGGCACCTCGTTATCACGCACGTTCCGCAGCAATCATGATGGCACATTGGTACGGAGCAAAAGTGCTACTAGGTACAGCTACGCCATCCATAGAATCCTACTACAACGCCCTAACGGGCAAGTACGGTTTGGTGGAGATGAAGGAGCGTTTCCAAGGTTTGCAGTTACCACAAATCACGATGATAGACCTACAACGCCAGTATCATCGCAAAGAGATGTACGGGCATTTTGCTGATCCATTAGTAGATAAAATCCGCGAGGAACTCTCTAAGGGTAAGCAAGTAATCCTCTTCCAAAACCGCCGAGGATATGCGCCCGTCTTGCAATGTACGAAATGTGGCGAGGCACCTAAATGCCCCAACTGTGATGTCACCATGACCTATCACAAAGCAACCAACTCACTCGTTTGTCACTACTGCGGACATAGCACACGCATTCCTAGCAAATGTCCTAAATGCGGTGGCGAGATGCGTACACAGGGTTTTGGTACTGAGCGTTTGGAGGAAGAGATCAAAGGTTTATTCCCCGATGCACGCGTAGCGCGTATGGATCTGGACTCTACACGCAAGAAAGATGCCTATCAAACTATCATAGACCAATTTGCCAATCATGAAGTCGATATACTGATTGGTACTCAGATGGTTACCAAGGGGTTGCACTTCAATGACGTGAGTCTGGTGGCTGTACTGCAAGCAGACTCCTTGCTGAACACACCCGATTTCCGCAGCTATGAGCAAGCCTTCCAAATGTTAGAGCAAGTGAGTGGACGAGCGGGCAGAACAGGCAGCCAAGGTGAGGTGATGATTCAAACCTTCAACCCAAAGAATCCTGTCTTTGAGTATCTCAAAGCACATGATTATAATGGATTATACAATCAACAAATCGCAGAGCGTGAGTTATTCAAGTATCCACCCTACCAACGACTGATTATGCTGACGTTGCGTCATCGTGATTTAGGTCGTTTGGATGCCGCAGCAACGCTATTGCAACAACGCTTGCAACAGAGTTTTGGCGAGCGAGTTTCAGGAGTGATTATCCCATCTGTAACCAAAGTAAGCAATCAATGGGTACGACAAATCCGCCTGCGGGTAGAAACGACCGCCAATATCGCTCAAGCCAAGGCATTGCTGAAGGAGCATATCAGATGGGTACAGCAACAAGAGAAGTGCAAAGGAACCATTATCCAACCCGATGTGGATCCCATGTGATCTAGCGCAAAGGTAGCACAAGGGTAGCTGAATCCTATGGTAAAGATGGGATAGAGGTTCAGAGGGTTCAGACGCAGCAGAGCTGCTGTTCAGAAATCACTTCTAAACTCCTGAACTAAGATAAAACAACAAGAGACTCCCGTTTGGAAGTCTCTTGTTTTATCTTGAATCAACAATTGGATTCTTAGAGCTGATTGAGTTCCTCTTGACGGAGTTGAGCCTCAGCCGCTGCAGCTGCGCGAGCAGCTTGGATAGCAGCGTACTCCTCAGCGTTGTGTACGCTGATGTGTTGGAACTCGCGAAGACCAGTACCAGCAGGGATCAAGTTACCGCAGATAACGTTCTCCTTCATACCGTCGAGGTAGTCCACCTTGCCTTGGATAGCAGCCTCGTTGAGAACCTTAGTGGTCTCTTGGAAGGAAGCAGCAGACATAAATGACTTGGTAGCAAGAGCAGCACGTGTGATACCTTGGAGCACTTGGCTTGCGGTTGCGCACATAGCGTCGCGAGCTACAACAAGTTTCTTATCTTTACGACGGAGAGAAGAGTTCTCGTCGTGGAGGCGGCGTGCGGTTACGATTTGACCTGCTTTCAAGGTCTCGCTGTCACCAGCATCGGTAACCACTTTCTTGCCCCAGATACGATCGTTCTCCTCAAGGAAGTCGATCTTATCTACGATTTGCTTCTCGAGGTAGCGAGTATCACCACCGTCTTGGATCTCTACCTTACGCATCATTTGGCGAACGATAATCTCGAAGTGCTTATCGTTGATCTCCACACCTTGCATACGGTAAACAGATTGTGCCTCGTTTACGATATAATCTTGTACCGCGGTAGGACCTTGGATAGCCAAGATATCGTCTGGAGTGATAGCTCCATCAGAGAGAGCTACACCTGCGCGAACATAGTCGCCCTCTTGTACGAGGATTTGTTTACCAAGTGGCACGAGGTAAGACTTAACCTCACCCAACTTAGAAGTGATAGTCAACTCGCGGTTACCACGTTTGATACGTCCGAAGGTCACCTCACCATCAATCTCAGCAACGATTGCTGGGTTAGATGGGTTACGTGCCTCAAAGAGCTCAGTAACACGTGGGAGACCACCGGTAATATCGCCTGCGGTACCGAAGGAACGAGTTTGGGTAAAGAGTGCATCACCGACCTTAACCTCAGCACCATCCTCGTTTACGAGCAATGCCTTAACTGGGAGGTTGTAAGTACGCAAGATATTACCCTCAGCATCAAGGATATGTGCAGATGGCATCTTGGTTTTGTCCTTGGTCTCGGTGATAGTCACCTCTTTCTTACCTGTTTGATCATCAATCTCAGTCTTAGCGGTTACACCCTCAATCACATCTTCGTATTGGAGGCGACCAGCTTGCTCAATAATCAAAGCTGCCTTATATGGATCCCATTCGCATACTTGTTGACCCTTCTCATAAGACTCACCTGGAGTAACGAAGAGTTTAGAAGCGTAAGGGATATTGAATGTAGTCAAGATGACACCAGTAGCCTCATCTACGAGACGCATCTCATTAAGACGGCTTACTACAATCACGTCACCAGCCTCAGTGGTGATAGTACGCAAGTCATCAATCTCAATGCGACCCTTAGCAGGAATAGCATAGGTGTTTTGGGTTGCTGCGTTACCAGCGACACCACCAGAGTGGAAGGTACGCAATGTCAACTGTGTACCAGGCTCACCGATGGCTTGTGCAGCGATCACACCAACAGCCTCACCCTTTTGAACCATCTTACGAGTAGCCAAGTTGCGGCCGTAGCACTTAGCACATACACCACGCTTAGACTCGCAAGTGAGTACAGAACGAATCTCAACAGCCTCAATACCTGCTGCCTCAATAGCCTCGCAAGCTGCCTCGCGAATCTCTTCGCCAGAAGCTACAATGAGGTTGCCCTCAAGATCATAAATATCGTGAACGCTCACACGACCCAAGATACGTTGGGTGAGAGAAGCTACCACTACGTCGTTTTGCTTAACGGCACGAGCTGTCAAACCACGCAATGTACCGCAATCCTCCTCGTTGATAACCACGTCGTGAGAAACATCCACAAGACGACGAGTCAAGTAACCTGCATCGGCTGTCTTCAACGCAGTATCGGCAAGACCCTTACGCGCACCGTGAGTAGAGATAAAGTACTCAAGCACGCTAAGACCTTCCTTAAAGTTAGAAAGAATTGGGTTCTCAATTGTTTGACGGCTATCAGCCACACCAGCTTTTTGAGGTTTTGCCATCAAACCACGCATACCTGCGAGCTGTTTGATCTGTTGTTGTGAACCACGGGCACCAGAATCCATCATCATGAACACAGAGTTGAAACCTTGGTCAGCCTCTTTCATATGTTTCATAAGGACGGTAGTCACTTGTTTGTCCACTTCACCCCAAGCAGCAACGACCTTGTTATAACGCTCGTTGTCGGTCATCAAACCTTCCATATAGAGTTCGGTAACCTCTTCAACGGTTGCGTTACCCTTAGCAACGAGTTCGTTCTTCTCCTCTGGGATAAGAATATCGTTGAGGTTGAAGCTGAGACCACCCTTGAACGCCATCTTGTAACCGAGGTCCTTGATGTTATCCAAGAAGAGGGCTGTTTGAGCCACACCACAAGTCTTGATGACATCAGTAATGATATTCTTCACCGCTTTCTTACCCAAAGTAACGTTTTGGAAACCAACAGCTTCTGGAACGAAGTGGTTAACCAATACACGACCTGGAGTAGTCTCTACGAGCGATGTAGTGTTGGTGCGCTTGTCAAGGATACGAACCTTCACATTAGCGTGGATATCCACTTTACCCTCGTTGAGCGCGATCTCACACTCTTCTGGAGAGTAGAAAGTAAGACCCTCACCTTTCACGCCTGTGCGTGGTTTGGTGATATAGTAAAGACCCAAGACCATATCCTGTGATGGCACAGTAATAGGGTTACCGTTAGCTGGGTCAAGAATATTGTGCGAACCGAGCATGAGAAGTTGTGCCTCCAAGATTGCCTCGTGGCTCAATGGCAAGTGTACCGCCATTTGGTCACCGTCGAAGTCAGCGTTGAATCCGGCACAAGACAGTGGGTGCAATTGGATAGCCTTACCCTCGATCATACGTGGTTGGAACGCCAAGATACCGTGACGGTGCAAAGTAGGAGCACGGTTGAGGAGCACTGGGTGACCCTTCATTACGTTCTCAAGAATATCGAATACGACTGGCTCTTTGCGGTCGATGATCTTCTTAGCAGACTTAACAGTCTTAACGATGCCACGCTCGATGAGCTTACGGATGATAAATGGTTTGTAGAGCTCAGCAGCCATATCTTTTGGCAAACCGCACTCGTGCATCTTCAACTCTGGACCTACGACGATAACGGAACGTGCTGAATAGTCCACACGCTTACCGAGCAAGTTTTGGCGGAAACGACCTTGTTTACCCTTCAATGAGTCAGAGAGAGATTTCAATGGGCGGTTAGCGTCAGACTTGATAGCAGTAGTCTTCTTGCTGTTATCGAAGAGTGAATCCACAGCCTCTTGAAGCATGCGCTTCTCGTTGCGCAAGATCACATCTGGAGCCTTGATCTCAACGAGACGTTTGAGACGGTTATTACGGATAATCACGCGACGATAGAGGTCATTGAGGTCAGAGGTTGCGAAACGACCACCATCTAGTGGTACGAGCGGACGCAACTCTGGAGGAGTCACAGGGATGACACGCAAGATCATCCACTCTGGACGGTTTTTGCCCTTGCTAGCACGGAAGTTCTCCACTACTTGCAAACGCTTCAAAGCCTCAGCCTTGCGTTGCATAGAAGTATCGGCATTAGCACGATCACGGAGCTCGTAGCTAAGAGCGTCCAAATCAAGACCCATCAACAACTCTTCTACTGCCTCAGCACCCATCTTAGCGATGAACTTATCTGGATCAGTATCATCCAAGAGGTGATTGTCTTGTGGAAGACGACCCATCAACTCGATGTATTGATCCTCATCAAGGAGCATCTTGTCGTCAACTATCTCATCATCAATCTCTTGTCCTTTGAGTACACCTGCTTGCAATACGATATACTTCTCGTAGTACACTACAGACTCCAATTTCTTGGTTGGTACGCCGAGCAACGCAGCCATCTTAGATGGCAACGAACGGAGATACCAGATATGTGTTACAGGAACCACCAATTTGATGTGGCCCATGCGCTCACGACGAACTTTCTTCTCGGTAACCTCTACACCGCAACGCTCGCAGACAATACCTTTGTAACGAATACGTTTGTACTTACCGCAATGGCACTCGTAGTCCTTAACTGGACCGAAGATGTGCTCGCAGAACAAACCATCACGCTCAGGCTTGTAGGTACGATAGTTGATGGTCTCTGGTTTGAGAACCTCTCCCGAGCTAAGGCGCATAATCTCATCTGGAGATGCGAGTCCAATTGAGATACGGGAGAAACCGTTTTTCTTATTATCTTGTTTAAAAGCCATAATTCTTGAATTTTATTCCATTGTGATTGAAAGAGCCAAACCTTGCAACTCGTGCAACAATACGTTGAGTGACTCTGGCAAGCCTGGTGTAGGCATTGGTTCACCCTTAACGATTGCCTCATAAGTACGTGCACGACCGGTCACATCATCAGATTTAACAGTCAGGATCTCTTGCAAGATATGTGCAGCACCGTGTGCCTCGAGTGCCCAAACCTCCATCTCACCGAAACGTTGACCACCGAATTGTGCTTTACCACCCAATGGTTGTTGTGTAATGAGACTGTAAGGACCGATTGAACGTGCGTGCATCTTGTCATCAACCATGTGACCGAGCTTCATAAAGTAGGTAACACCTACGGTAGCCATTTGGTCGAATGGTTCACCTGTACCACCATCGTACAATTGTGTCTTACCAGCACGTGGGAGACCTGCCTTATCTGTCCACTCGTTGAGTGAATCCAAGGTACAACCATCGAAGATAGGAGTAGCAAACTTAACGCCCAACTCTTTACCTGCCCAACCAAGGACAGCCTCGAAGATCTGACCGATATTCATACGAGAAGGCACACCTAGTGGGTTCAATACGATATCCACTGGAGTACCGTCAGCCAAGAATGGCATATCCTCTACGCGCACGATCTTAGATACGATACCCTTGTTACCGTGACGACCCGCCATCTTATCACCTACGCGAATCTTACGACGCTTAGCGATATAAACCTTAGCCATCTCCATGATACCGTTTGGCAACTCATCACCGATAGTGATGTTGAATTTCTCACGCTTGAGTTGAGCATCCATCTCTTTATGCTTAGCGATGTAGTTCATGATACAACGGCTTACCAAGTCGTTAACATGCTCATCCTCAGTCCAATTAGCCAACATCACTGACATGTAGTCAATTTGTTGCAAACGCTCAGCAGTGAACGCTAGACCCTTAGCAATAATCTCAGTGTTCAAGTAATCCTTAACACCTGCAGACTCATGTTTCTCAAGCAATACAACCAATTTCTCAACCAATTTAGCTTTGAGAGCCTCGGCTTTTACTTGCACTTGAGCATCCATCTTAGCAATGGTCTCACGGTCTTCCAATTTTTGCTTGCGGTCTTTGTTTGCTTTCTTATAGAGGTTCTTGCCGATAACCACACCACTCAAAGATGGAGTAGCCTTCAAGGAAGCATCCTTCACATCACCAGCCTTGTCACCAAAGATAGCCTTCAAGAGTTTCTCCTCTGGAGAAGGATCAGACTCACCCTTAGGAGTGATCTTACCTACGATAATGTCACCTGGATTGATGTGAGCACCGATACGAATAATACCGTTCTCATCCAAATCCTTGGTTGCATCTTCGCTCACATTAGGAATATCTGCGGTAAACTCCTCTACACCACGTTTGGTCTCGCGTACCTCCAAGAGTTGCTCAACCACGTGAACAGAAGTAAACATATCCTCACGAACGATACGCTCGCTCAATACGATAGCATCCTCGTAGTTGTAACCCTTCCAAGGAATATAAGCTACCTTCAAGTTCTTACCCAATGCCAACTCACCTTTCTCTGTAGCATAACCCTCAGTAAGGATTTGACCCTTAGTCACCTTCTCGCCCTTGCGAACGATAGGACGAAGGTCAATCGTAGTATTTTGGTTAGTACGTTGGAACTTAGGCAATGCGTATTCTACCTCAGCAGAGTCGAATGAAATGAAATCCTCTTCTTTGCTGCGATCGTATTTGATAACAATCTTGTCTGCATCTACGTAAGTAATCACACCATTACCCTCTGCCACTACTTGTGTGCGAGAGTCTTGGATCAATTGACCCTCAATACCAGTACCTACAATAGGAGCCTCGCTGCGCAACAATGGAACTGCCTGGCGCATCATGTTTGATCCCATCAACGCACGGTTAGCATCGTCGTGCTCCAAGAATGGAATCAAAGAAGCAGCGATTGAAGCAATTTGAGATGGAGATACGTCCATCAAGTTCACCTCACTTGGAGCAACTACTGGGAAGTCTGCCTCAAAACGAGATTTAACTTTGGTACGGATGAACTTACCATTCTTATCCAATGGAGCATTACCTTGTGCTACAATTGCTTGCTCCTCATCCTCTGCGGTATAATATGCTACCTCATCGTTGTTCAAGTTCACCACACCATTCTCAACCTTACGATATGGAGTCTCAATAAAACCAAGGTTGTTGATCTTAGCGTAGATACACAATGAAGAAATCAAACCGATGTTTGGACCTTCAGGAGTCTCAATTGGACACAAACGACCATAGTGAGTATAGTGTACGTCACGTACCTCGAAACCAGCACGATCACGGCTCAAACCACCAGGACCAAGAGCGGACATACGACGCTTGTGAGTGATCTCAGCCAATGGGTTTTGTTGATCCATAAACTGAGACAAAGCGTTGGTACCAAAGTATGAATTGATTACGCTAGAGATAGCCTTAGCATTGATCAAGTCGGTTGGAGTAAACACCTCAGTGTCACGTACGTTCATACGCTCACGAATAGTACGAGCCATACGAGCCAAACCAATACCAAATTGGTTGTACAATTGCTCGCCTACAGTACGAACACGACGGTTACTCAAGTGGTCAATATCATCCACCTCTGCGTTAGAGTTAATGAGCTCAACCAAGTACTTGATAATCTCAATCATATCCTCCTTAGTCAAAGTACGGGTCTCCATTGGGATATCCATATTCAACTTGCGGTTGATACGATAGCGACCTACCTCACCCAAGTCATAACGCTTCTCTGAGAAGAAGAGGTTTTGGATAACCTCACGAGCAGTAGCATCATCGGCAGGCTCTGCATTACGCAGCTGACGATAGATATACAACACAGCCTCTTTCTCGGAATGAGATGGGTCTTTTTGCAATGTATTGAAAATGATAGAATAATCTGACTCTTTTGCCTCTTCCTTGTGCAACAATACGGTCTTGATAGATGACTCTTGAATCAACTCGCACAACTCCTCGGTCAAAACGGTCTCACGCTCGATGATTACCTCGTTACGCTCGATGGTTACAACCTCACCAGTATCCTCATCTACAAAGTCCTCAGTCCATGCCTTCAGCACGTTACCTGCCAAAGTACGACCAACCATTGCCTCTAGGTTCTCACTGGTACACTTAACCTCTTCTGCCAAATCGAAGCAGTCCAAGATATCCTTATCACTCTCGAAACCAATTGCACGCAACAATGTGGTTACTGGCAATTTCTTCTTACGGTCGATGTAAGCATACATCACGCGGTTGATATCTGTCGCAAACTCAATCCATGAACCACGGAATGGGATAATACGAGCAGAATACAACTTGGTTCCATTAGAGTGCATAGATGTACCGAAGAACACACCTGGAGAACGGTGCAATTGGCTTACAATTACACGCTCTGCACCATTGATCACGAATGTACCCTTAGGTGTCATGTATGGGATATTACCCAAGAACACCTCTTGAAGTACTGGCTCGAAATCCTCATGCTCTGGATCAGTACAGGTCAAGAACAACTTAGCCTTCAAAGGCACACAGTAAGTGAGTCCACGGAGCAAACACTCCTCAATAGTATAACGAGGAGGGTCAATGTGATAATCCAAGAACTCCAAGGTAAAGTTATTTCTCGTATCTTGAATTGGGAAATTCTCCGAGAAAACTTTAAACAAACCTTCCGTATGACGCACCTCAGGAGTTGAATCCATTTGGAAAAAGTCATGGAAGGACTTCAACTGAATCTCCAGAAAATCAGGATAAGGCATCTGCTTTTGCATTGCCGAAAAATTGATTCGCTGGTCTTGTTTTTGTTTTGCCATTTAATTTTATGGTTTTAATATGTTTCTAAGATTACAATTTACTGATAATGAATTATTTAAATCTAAATAGTTGGTTTTGAATTTTACACTTTATTAACAAAAACCGCTGAATATTTATCAGAATTTAACCTTTTTTAAACATTGTCTATTATTCAGAGAAAAAGGTTTAGCCCCCTATTCAGGGACTAAACCTACCATTATTAGGCGTATGGGTATTACTTCAACTCTACCTCTGCACCTACCTCCTCAAGAGCTTTCTTGAGAGCCTCAGCAGTAGCTTTGTCTACACCCTCTTTAACGTTAGCTGGAGCAGCATCAACGATGTCCTTAGCCTCTTTCAAACCGAGACCAGTTTGCTCTTTAACAGCCTTAACTACTTGGAGCTTGTTAGCACCAGCTGATTTCAAAACAACATCAAAAGATGTTTTCTCCTCAGCTGCTGGAGCGTCAGCGCCACCAGCTACTGGGCCAGCTACTGCTACAGCTGCAGCTGCAGGTTCAATACCATACTCCTCTTTCAAAATTTGAGCGAGTTCATTAACTTCCTTAACTGTAAGGTTTACCAATTGTTCAGCAAAAGCTTTCAAATCTGCCATTGTTGTATAATTTTAAAGTGTTATTTTTTTAATGTTAATTTAATTTGTGCCATCCTTCAACCGGCGAGTAACCTGTCTTTACCGTTACCACTCCGATACCACTCGATGACCTTAGTGGGTGGTTGCTGATTACTCAGCGCGCTCTCCCAGTGTCTTAAGAACACCGTGGATAGTAGTACCTCCGGATTGGAGTGCAGAAACGACATTCTTCGCAGGTGATTGCAACAATGCAACAAGATCTGCAATGAGCTCGTTCTTAGACTTAACAGTAGAGAGGAATTCCAAGTTTTGAGCACCTACGTAAACAGTCTCCTCTACGTAAGCTGCCTTCAATTGTGGTTTCGCCTCTTCTTTGTTCTTCTCTTTCTTGGTGAACTCCTTGATCAATTTTGCAGGAGCGTTACCAGTGTTAGAGAGCATCAAAGCTGTGTTACCCTTCAACGCAGCGAAAATCGCCTCGTCGATACCCTTAGCCTCAAGAGCCTTTTGGAGCAATGTGTTCTTTGCTACTACCAATTTAACCTCTTTCTTGAAGCACTCGCGGCGCAATGCGCTGGTTTGCTCTGCATTCAAGCCTTCGATATTGGTAATGTAGAAATGTGTATATTGCTCGAGTTGCTCACCGAGTTGGGCAATAATCGCGTTTTTATCTTCCTTCTTCATAATTCTCTTTTGTTAATAAATTACTCAGCTGATTTTGGGTCAACCTTAATACCTTGACTCATTGTGCTAGAAAGATAAATGCTCTTGATATAAGTTCCTTTGCTTGCAGCAGGTTTCAACTTGATGAGAGTTTGGATAAACTCGTTTGCGTTTTGTGCAATAGCTTCTGGAGTAAAGCTTACTTTACCAATTGAGGTGTGTACAATACCAAACTTATCTACCTTGAAGTCGATCTTACCTTGCTTAACCTCTTTTACAGCCTTAGCAACATCCATAGTTACTGTACCTGATTTTGGGTTAGGCATCAAGCCACGAGGACCAAGAACACGACCGAGAGCACCAATCTTACCCATGATTTGTGGTTGAGTGATAATCACGTCAATGTCTGTCCAACCGCCTTTGATCTTCTCAATGTACTCATCCAAACCTACATAATCAGCACCTGCCTCTTTAGCAGCAGCTTCTTGGTCAGGAGTACACAATGCGAGTACGCGAACTTCTTTACCTGTTCCGTTTGGCAAACTTACCACGCCACGAACCATTTGGTTTGCCTTACGTGGGTCCACACCAAGACGTACGTCGATATCTACGCTAGCATCGAACTTTGTAGTTGTAATCTCTTTTACGAGAGCAGCAGCCTCAGCTACTGTGTAGAGCTTACCTGCCTCAATCTTCTCAGCAGCAAGCTTTTGATTTTTTGTCAATTTTGCCATAATAATGATTGAAGTTTAATTATTTAACGGTAATACCCATACTACGTGCTGTACCTTTCACCATCTTAACGGCGCTTTCTACGGTAAAGCAGTTCAAATCAGCCATCTTATCAGTTGCGATTGCCACACATTGCTCTTCAGTGATCGAAGCTACTTTGTTACGGTTTGGTTGGTTAGAACCAGACTTAATCTTAGCAGCCTCCTTCAACTGTACTGCTACAGGTGGAGTCTTAACGATAAAATCGAATGTTTTGTCAACGTAAACTGTGATAACTACAGGCAAAATCTTACCTGCTTGTTCTTGCGTTCTGGCATTGAATTGTTTACAAAACTCCATAATGTTCACACCCTTAGAACCCAACGCAGGGCCTACTGGAGGTGATGGGTTAGCAGCGCCACCCTTGATCTGGAGCTTGATAAATCCAGCAATTTCTTTAGCCATAATTCTTAATTTGTTTTACTTTGTTAATAGTTTTGTTATTATTAAACTACCGAGTAGTCAACGGCCCGTAACAGTGCCTCCTACTCCTTTGCTACTTGATCGTAACCCAACTCCAATGGAGTCTGACGATCGAAGATTGTAACAACCACTTTGAGTTTGCGTTTATCTTGAGCCACTTCGTTAACAACACCCTCAAATCCATTGAATGGACCATCAGTAACCTTAACGCGCTCACCTACCAAGAAGGTCTCATCCATCATCGCATCAACATTCGAATCATCAACAGCGCCAACCAAACGGTTAACCTCTTCTTGTGATACAGGTTTTGCTTTCATAGATGATTTACTGTCGGTCACAAAGCCTAAGACATTAGGGATGTTACGCAACAGTGGATAGCACTCATCAGTCAAGTTACACTCAACCAACACATAACCTGGCAACAAGTTGCGCTCTTTAACCACGCGCTTGTTTCCACGCAATGCTACTACTTTCTCTGTAGGAATCAAGACTTGTGACACGTACTCTTTAAACAACGTAGAGGTGACCAAAGCGCCTTCAATATACTCTTTCACTTTGTTCTCCTTACCGCTGATCGCCTTCAGCACATACCACTTGTAATTGTTTTCAGCCATATCCAAATACCTTAATAATTAGAACAAGCCGTAAACAAAAGTCATGATTGACTCAAAACACTTATCCATGAGCCATACTACGAGTGCGAGTATTATGGAAGCTATCAACACTAGCACTGCACTCTTGGACAATTCCTTACTCGTAGGCCAGTTCACTTTGTGAACCAACTCCGTGTAAGACTCTTTTAGGTTTTCTACAAACTTCATATTAGTAGTTTTTATTCTGTTAATACTTATTCTTGCGCCAAACATCTGGCCTCAACTAGCGTTGAAGTCAGATGGAAGCTATTTTAATGTAACAGCACGGAAGGCAGGAATCGAACCCACATTGACGGTTTTGGAGACCGCTTTCTTACCATTAGAAGACTTCCGTAAATGGATTGCCAAGGCCGAAACCTCGGCAATCACTTTATAATCAACTTATATTATTAGTCGATCAATTTGGTAATCTGACCAGAACCTACGGTACGACCACCCTCGCGGATAGCGAAACGAAGACCCTCAGAGCAAGCAACTGGGTAGATCAACTTAACTTGAATCTCCAAGTTGTCACCTGGCATTACCATCTCTGTACCCTCTGGCAAAGTAATCTCGCCAGTTACGTCCATAGTACGGATGTAGAATTGTGGACGATAGTGGTTGTGGAATGGAGTGTGACGACCACCTTCCTCTTTCTTCAAGATATAAACAGAAGCCTTGAACTCGCTATATGGTTTAACTACACCTGGGTGGGTGATTACCATACCACGACGAACCTCGTCTTTGTCAATACCACGGAGCAACAAACCTACGTTATCACCAGCCTCACCTTGGTCGAGCAACTTACGGAACATCTCAACACCAGTTACAACTGACTTCTTGCCCTCTGCACCAAGACCGATCAATTGAACTTCGTCACCTACTTTCACGATACCTGTCTCGATACGACCTGTTGCTACAGTACCACGACCAGTGATTGAGAATACGTCCTCAACTGGCATCAAGAATGGTTTGTCAACAGCACGTGGAGGCAATTGAATCCATGTGTCGCAAGCTTCCATCAACTCCATAACTTTATCCTCCCACTCTGGAACTGCGTTCAACGCACCAAGAGCAGAACCACGGATGATAGGAGTATTGTCGCCGTCGAACTCATAGAATGAAAGAAGCTCACGCATCTCCATCTCAACGAGATCCAACATCTCAGCGTCGTCAACAAGGTCGCACTTGTTCATAAATACAACCAATGATGGAACGTTCACCTGACGAGCCAAAAGGATGTGCTCACGTGTTTGAGGCATAGGACCATCAGTAGCAGCTACTACGATGATTGCGCCGTCCATTTGAGCAGCACCAGTAACCATGTTCTTTACGTAGTCAGCGTGACCAGGGCAGTCAACGTGAGCGTAGTGACGGTTAGCTGTTTGATACTCAACGTGTGCAGTGTTGATAGTAATACCACGCTCTTTCTCCTCTGGAGCATTGTCGATAGAGTCAAATGAACGAAGCTCAGAAAGACCTTTAGCTGCCAATACAGTGGTAATAGCTGCGGTCAAAGTAGTTTTACCGTGATCAACGTGACCAATTGTACCAATGTTCACGTGTGGTTTCGAACGGTCAAATTTTTCTTTTGCCATAATTCTAGAATGTTTTTAGTTATTAACGTTAATACTAATGTATTTTACAATTTCTTTTCTTTACACACCGCAATACTCCCATCTTCGCATTTCTGCTCCCGGAAGCATCTCACGGTATCGTTATCTTTTTGAGCTAATGGCGGGAGTTGAACCCGCGACCTCATCCTTACCAAGGATGCGCTCTACCACTGAGCTACATCAGCAACACGAACTTCTGTTCGCCACTACTCGAAAATACGAGTGTATAAATAAAAAATGAGCGGAAAACGGGGCTCAAACCCGCGACCCCCAGCTTGGAAGGCTAGTGCTCTATCGACTGAGCTATTTCCGCGAATCAACCACGACTTCCGCGACGGTTATTTTTTTGTGGGAGCAGATGGATTCGAACCACCGAAGGTGAAAACCAGCAGATTTACAGTCTGCCCCATTTGGCCGCTCTGGAATACTCCCAATTTCTATTTCAAAGTTCAACTTTTCTTGAGCCTCTTGTCGGATTCGAACCAACGACCCCGAGATTACAAATCACGTGCTCTGGCCAACTGAGCTAAAGAGGCGGGTCTTTTACCACTTTTCTCCACACCTTCTATCACGTCGGCGGAAAAGCGGTGCAAAATTACTGCTTTTTTTTCAATTGACCAAATGTTTTGCCAAAAAAATCACTTTTTTCTGCATTTTTTTCAAAAAAGAGGGGCATTTTCGCCCCTCTTACCACAAACTCGCCTTATTTTTTATTTATCTTTGCGTTTTTCCAATTGTTTCTCAATTGCCTCCAAGCAGTCATCCACACCCTGCTCAAATGTGTCGCACACCTTTTGCGCAAACAACTCCGCACCGGCCCCTATTACGCGCACGTGCGTTTCCTTATTAAGATTAGTCTCTGGTTTTACCACCGTCAACTGAATCTCCATTTCTGCGGACTCTGGTAGTAACTTCTCATAACGTTTGGTCTTTTTCTCAATGTGTTTCTCGAGACGCTCTGCAATCTCAAAGTTCACAGCCTTTGTGTACAGTTTCATAAGTCCTCCTTTTTTAATGGTTAAGTTAATATTATTCACCAAGCCCCGCTTGGTTCTTTCTCATTTCTCATTTCTCCTTTCTCATTTCCCCCTTCCCCGCGGATGAGCCTTCTCATACGCTTTCTTCATCTGTTCAAAACTCGCATGCGTATATACTTGCGTTGCTGCCAAACTCGAATGCCCCAATAATGCCTGAATACTCCGTATATCTGCCCCATTATTCAACATCGTGGTCGCAAAGGTATGCCTCAATACGTGTGGAGAATGTTTCTTCAACGTACTCACATCTCCCATACGCGCGCGAACTATATTATATATACCTTCCGCACCGAGCGCAACCCACATCCCATTTCTCTTTTTTCGCACAAGAAATATGCCAAAATCTGCTCGCTCGCCCAAAATTTCGTGTTTTACCGTCAAATATCCCTCAATTTCCTTCACCAACCCTTCTCCTAGAGGCACCAGACGCTCTTTCTTGCGCTTACCAAACACCCTCACTTGCCTAGCACACAAGTCCACATCGCTATCCTTCATTCCCGCTAACTCCGCTCGACGCATACCCGTTTGGTACAACAACTCCACCACCAAATAATCTCGCATCTGCTCCAACCACTCCTCTTTATCCATCCCCTCATCATATGCTGGCATCACATTACGACTCTTAAAAGCCTCCATCTCACTCTCCTTAAAGAATACCGGCAAAGGCTTATCCACCTTGGGCACAATCACTTTACTAGTGATATTCACCTTCACGCTCCCCGTCGATAGCAAGAACCGATACAAGCTCTTCACCGCGGACAATCTGCGTTTGACACTTCTCGCCGACACGCCATTATCCAACATCTGTATCATCCACCCCTTCACATCACTCTCATCCAATTTACTTGGATCAAAATCCTCAACACTCCACCCCAAGAACTCGCACCACATCCGCAAATCATCCCCATACTCCTTCACAGTACGCACCGAGTACCGTTTCTCTATCGCAATATAATCCAAAAAACGCCTAATCATCACCTATACCCCATACCAATAGCCCATAGCCCATAACCAATAGCCAATAGCCAATAGCGCAGCGTCCTATTTCACCTCACTACCGTGCTCAGCGGTTGATTCAAATGGGAACAAACCAAACAACTCCGCATCAATTCGATCCGTGATATAGCGAAAATCCTCTGGTTTATCACCAAACTTAATGGTGTCGCCATCAATAATCAGCAACTTACCCTTGTAATCCGCAATCCAATTCTCGTACAACTCGTTCAGACCTTGCAAATAGTCAATACGCATACTAGACTCATACGCACGACCACGCTTTTGAATCTGCGCCACGAGGTTTGGAATGGTGCTTCGGATATAAATCATCAAATCTGGCATCTTCACCAGCGACATCATCAAATCAAACAAATCGCTATAATTCTCAAAGTCGCGATCCGACATAAAACCTTGACGATGCAAGTTAGGCGCAAAGATACGCGCATCCTCATAAATGGTACGATCTTGAATAATGTACTTATCTGACTGCGAGATATCCACCACATCCTTGAAGCGTTTATTCAAGAAATACACCTGCAAGTTAAACGACCAGCGGCCCATGTCCGCATAAAAATCCTCCAAGTATGGATTAAACTCCACACTCTCAAATCGTGGCTCCCAACCGTAATGTTTGGCGAGCATGTTGGTCAGCGTAGTCTTACCGCAACCAATATTTCCTGCTACAGCTATATGCATAATTCAAAAATCTTAATTCATAATTCAAAATTACCCGAAGTTTTCAGCACTAAACAATCCAAACAACTCCGCATCTACTCTATTCACTATCTTGCGAAAATCCTCCGGATTACTCTCAAAGTCCATTCCGTCACTTTCTATCACCAGCACCCTACCCTCATATTGCTTGAAGATAAACTCCTCGTATCTATCATTCAGATCTCTCAAATAATCTATCTGCATCGTCTTCTCATACTCCCTACCTCGCTTTTGTATCTGAGCGATCAGCGATGGCACACTCTTGCGCAGATAAATCATCAGATCAGGCAACTTCATCATCCGTTTCATGTGCTCAAAGAGCTCCATATATGTCTGATAATCACGCTCCGACAAGTCGCCACGCATATAATTATTCGTCACGAACACATGCACACCCTCAAAGATACTCCTGTCCTGCACTATAGTGTGCTCCACTTCTTTTATGCGAAGCATATCTTTGAATCGCTCTTTCAAGAAATATGTTTCCACGCAGAAAGACCAACGCTCAATGTCGGTGTAATAATCCTCCAAATATGGATTAAAACTCACCGACTCAAACCTTGGCTCCCAGCCGTAATATTTCGCCAACATCTTCGTCAGCGTTGTCTTACCTGCTCCAATATTTCCTGCAATTGCAATGTACATATATCCTCGACATTCACCGATTTTTACCGACATTCACCGATACCAACCGATATTTTCTGCAAAGGTACAAAAAATATTTTACATATACAAGTGGCATGAATATTTTTCCACTATTTTCGCTCTAACACCATTTTTCACTCCAAAATCGTTAGTGGTTCGTTAGTTATTCGTTAGTTATTCAGCAATGTTTGCTATACTTTCGCCTGCACTAACGATACAAAAAGCTTCTTACAAAACGACACACAAATCAAGGTTTTTACAACTTTTTACTACAAAATTTGGTCATTTCAAAAATTATTACTATCTTTGCAGTTCATTTCGTTGCATTTTAATGCAACTAATCATTATTAGTCTGTTTTTCAACACGAAACACTAGATTATTTTATATTATTTACTAACTTTAAAAACAAATTCTTATGAAAAAGATTTACGCCTTATTCATGACGTTGTGCTTAGTTATTAGCGCAACTGCTGCGCCTCTTGTTGGCACAGCCAAGAAGACTAAGGTAGGTAATGACACACCTGATCAAGGTATCAATATGTCAGGTACTATCAAGAAAATCGAAGGTTCAGAGTACATGGAGTTGGACGATCAAATTACCAACTTGACCTTCGATCTTGATAATATGGTAATGTCTGGTGGCCCAAGTGAAAACTACGAGATTGAGGTAGATCTTGTACTTGGCGAGGATAACTTCGATGGCTCATTCACTTTGTCAAGCGAGAGTTCTGTGGTTATTAAAGGTATGAAAGCTAAGTTCGTTGAGGGTTATGTTTATGACATTGATAGAAATGCTCCATCTGCTACAGCTGTAGTTAAAGTTAATTGGGATGGTATGTATTATGAGGTCACACTCACCATGTCTGCAGCTCCTGCTGAGGCTACTAAAGTGGTGGTTGAGAATGCTACTGTTGAGATTGAGAAACATCTCCTCTTTGGTGATACATATGACTACGCGCTCAAGATGTCTGGCGAATGGGTGAACGAGGAAGATGGTCTCACCTACCCAGTATTGGTTGAGGTTCCTGTTTACTATCCAGAGGCTACTGAGCCATCTGAGATATTGTCAACCGTTACCGTTGGTGATCGGGGTGACAACGATCCTTGGTTAGGTTTCGGCGAGGGCACATTGACCATTACTACCGTTAACGGTATAGTTACAGCTACTGGTATCGTTCAAAACCCAATGGCTGGTATAGCTATTGACATCACAATCTCTGGTTCCTTGGCTACTACTGGTATTGAGAACACTACCGTAACAGTTAAACCTGTTAAGATGATCCAAAACGGTCAACTCATCATCAAGAAGGGCGAGGTTCAATACAACGCACAAGGTGCTACCTTGAAATAAGAGATCATAGGTTAGAGATTATAGGTTAGAGGCAAGAATAATCGGCAATGCCGACAACCCCAGCCTTTACACCATACGCTCACACCATACACCCAAAAATAGGCTTCCTCCACCGAGGGAGCCTATTTTTATTTCCCTGC
>JBGVEC010000177.1:0-3526 GCA_045119815.1 Paludibacteraceae bacterium
TGTAGCGGATTTGTTAAGTTCCCTCTAAACTCATTTTGTGGAAATTCTTTTCAAAAAGTTTGGGAATTTTAAAGAAAATCTTTTTATTTGCATTTAATTTAAGTGTACTATATAAAAAGATTTTTCACTATGATAAACACAACCAATCCAGGAGAAAATCTGTGCGGCCTACAAAAAGCCGATTTTCAGAAAGTTATCGAAGGTAAGCAGACCGACCTCTTCATCTTGAAGAACGCAACGGGAGCCGAAGTTGCTATAACCAACTATGGCGGTGCAGTGGTAGCCATCATGGTTCCAGACAAGGAAGGCAACTATGCCAACGTCATCCAAGGTCATGACACTATCGACAAAGTAATCAACAGTCCAGAACCTTTCCTCAGCACATTGATTGGCCGTTATGGCAACCGTATCGCTAAGGGTAAGTTCCTGCTCGACGGACAAGAATACCAATTGGCAGTAAACAATGGTCCTAACCACTTGCACGGTGGTCCTACAGGTTATCACGCTCGTGTATGGGATGCTGAGCAAACTGATGCCCAGACTTTGAAACTCCATTACCTCTCTGCCGACGGCGAAGAAGGTTTCCCTGGCAATCTCGACTTGACTGTCATTTATACTTTCTCTAACGAGAACGAACTCAAGATTGATTATTCAGCCACAACTGACAAAAAGACACTCGTCAACCTCACTCACCACGCATTCTTCAGTTTGTCAGGCTTGGCTAATCCTACCGCTTCTGTAGAAAACAACATCGTTACTATCAATGCAGATTGGTATACTCCAGTAGACGAAACTTGCATTCCATTGGGCGAAATCGCACCCGTAGAAGGTACACCAATGGATTTCCGTACTCCTCATACCGTAGGCGAACGCATCAACGATTACAGTTTCCGTCAGTTGGAAATCGGTAAGGGTTATGACCATTGCTACGTATTGAACAAGAGAGAAGCTGGTTCATTGAGTTATGCTGCGAAGTGCGTTGAGCCAATCAGCGGACGTTATTTGGAAATGTGGACAACAGAACCGGGTGTACAACTTTACACAGCTAACTGGTTGAGCGGTTTCGAAGGATATAAGGGAGCTACATTCCCAGAAAGAAGTGCTATCTGCTTCGAAGCACAACATTTCCCAGACACTCCAAACAAGGGACATTTCCCTTCATGTATCCTCACACCGGGTAACGAATACAAGCAAGTGACCATTTATAAATTTGGTGTAGAAAAATAATAATCATTAATAATAAAAACATTAAAAACCATGAATCAACAAACAAAACCATGGGGAGCAATTATCGTCATGATTGCCCTCTTCGCAATGATTGCCTTCGTAACAAACTTGTGTTCTCCGATGGCAAACATCATCAAGGCTCAAGGTGATATTCCTGAAGCATTGGCTCAAATCGGCAACTATGGTAACTTCGTAGCTTATTTATTGATGGGTATCCCTGCAGGTATGCTTATCGCTAAGTTCGGTTACAAGAAAACTGCTTTGATTGGTCTTACTGTAGGTATCGTTGGTATCCTCGTTCAGTGGTCAAGCAGCTTCATGGACGCTAAGGCAAACTTGGGTATGGTATTCGGTGTTTATTTGATCGGTGCTTTCATCACAGGTTTCTGTATGTGTATCTTGAACTGTGTGGTTAACCCGATGTTGAACCTCCTCGGTGGTGGTGGTAACGCTGGTAACCAACTTATCCAAACAGGTGGTGTATTCAACTCATTGGCTGCTGTTGCCGTATACATCATCATGGGTGCTTTGATTGGTGAAGTAACTGCTGAAACAAAGATTGCTGACGCAACTCCTGCTTTGATGATTGCTTTGGGTATCTTCGTAGTAGCATTCATTACTATCATGTTTACTAAGATTAACGAACCAGAACAAGCTCCAGTTGACGTAAACCTTATCAAGGGTGCTTTGAAGTATCGTCACTTTGTATTGGGTATCCTCGGTATCTTCTTGTATATGGGTATCGAAGTAGGTACACCGACATACGTTAATATGTATTTGGTAAACACACCGGAATTGGGTATCAATGCTGCTACTGCAGGTTTGATCGTAGCTGTATATTGGTTCTTGATGATGATTGGCCGTTTCGTAGGTGCATCTATCGGTAACAAGGTATCAAGCCGCGTTATGATTACTACAGTTTCTATCTTGACATTAATCCTCGTATCTTTCGGTATGTTTGCTCCAACAGACATTACTGTTAACGTTCCTGGTATCGACTGGGGTACATTGACTTTGATTTGGGCTAATGTTCCTGTAGGTATCTTTGCATTCTTGTTGGTAGGTCTCTGCACATCAGTTATGTGGGGTGGTATTTTCAACATGGCTGTAGAAGGTTTGGGTAAGTACACAGCTGCTGCATCTGGTATCTTTATGACTATGGTATTCGGTTGTGCAGTAATGCTCTTCATCCAAGCTCAAGTTGCTGAAATGACAGACTATATGACTAGCTATTGGGTAGTATTGTTCTGTGCTGCATACTTGTTGTTCTACGCATTGGTAGGCTCAAAAGTAAAGAAATAATAACTTTTAAATATTAACCTTTTAATACTTTAAAATCATGGATATAGAATTTGTAAGAAGTCGCTTCATCAAGCATTTTGATGGCACTACAGGCTCAGTATATGCATCTCCAGGTCGTATCAACCTCATCGGTGAACACACAGACTACAATGGTGGTTTCGTATTCCCGGGTGCAGTAGACAAAGGTATGATTATCGAAATCAAGCCTAATGGCGAAGATAAGGTAAAGGCATACTCTATCGACTTGAAGGACTATGTAGAATTCGGTTTGAACGAAGAAGACGCTCCACGCGCTAGCTGGGCAAGATACATTTTCGGTGTATGCCGTGAAATGATCAAGCGTGGTGTAGAAGTGAAGGGTTTCAACACTGCTTTTGCAGGTGATGTGCCTCTCGGTGCAGGTATGTCTTCATCAGCTGCATTGGAAAGTGCTTATGCATACGCTATCAACGACTTGTTCGGCGAAAACAAGATCGACAAGTTCGAGTTGGCTAAGGTTGGTCAGGCAACTGAACACAGCTACATCGGTGTGAAGTGTGGTATCATGGACCAATTTGCTTCAGTATTCGGTAAGGAAGGTAGCTTGATGCGTTTGGACTGCCGTTCTTTGGAATACCAACACTTCCCATTCAAGCCAGAAGGTTACCGTTTGGTATTGATTGACTCTGTAGTTAAGCACGAATTGGCTTCATCTGCATACAACAAGCGTCGCGAAAGCTGCGAAAACGTAGTAAAGGCTATCGCTAAGAAGCACGAAGGTGTAGAATTCTTGCGCGACTGTACTTTGGAAATGTTGGCTGAAGTAAAGGCTGAAGTTTCTGAAGAAGACTACATGCGTGCTGAATATGTAATCGAAGAAATCCAACGCGTACTCGACGTTTGTGACGCATTGGAAAAGGGCGATTACGAAACTGTAGGTCAGAAGATGTACGAAACTCACCAAGGCATGAGCAAGAAGTACGAAGTAAGCTGTGAAGAACTCGACTTCTTGAACGAC
>JBGVEC010000178.1:0-1985 GCA_045119815.1 Paludibacteraceae bacterium
CCCAAGCACGTGAGCGGACTCAAATCCTGATGGATATTGCCAACCAATACAATGGAATTGTCATAGGTACCGGTGACTTGTCCGAAATCGCCCTTGGCTGGTCCACATACAATGGCGACCATATATCGATGTATGGAGTGAATTGCGGTGTGCCGAAGACATTGGTCAAATACTTGGTTCAGTGGATGGCTGACAACAATCCGGACTCTATGCTTCGAACTATTCTATTGGATATAATTTCCACTCCCGTAAGTCCGGAATTGCTACCGGCAGGCGAAAATGAGGAAATCAGACAATGTACCGAAGAAGTCGTAGGTCCGTACGAACTGCACGATTTTTTCCTGTACCACTTCATACGCTATGGAGCAACTCCCCAAAGAATCCTGGACTTGGCCATCATTGCTTTTGCAGATTCCTACGATGAAACCATCATCAAGCATTGGCTTTCCGTCTTCATCCGCCGATTCTTTGCCCAACAGTTCAAGCGTTCCTGTATGCCCGATGGACCTAAAGTTGGCAGTGTCTCGCTCAGTCCCCGTGGCGACTGGCGAATGCCGAGCGATGCAGAACCCATCGTTTCAGCATAAATTTCCCCCAATAATAGGAAATATAACCGTTTTTCTCTACACCCTTCACTACACCTTTCTCTACACCACATAACTATCTGATTCTATGATTGATAACTGAAAGGGTGTAGAGAGTGTAGAGAAATAACATCTTTAAAATGCAATAATCAAGAGACCAACAGCAAAATCAAGAGTTGAGCGGCAAGCACCCTGAGAAACATAGAGAGAGGATATACGGTGGCGCAAGCAACTGCCGCAGCATCCGACTCTATATTTTGTTCGGATACGTATGCAAGTGCCGGAGGATTTGTTCCTGAACCGGAAAGTACCCCCGTCAGAGTATCCCAGTCAAGTTTCAGAGCATATTTACCCATAATGCCTCCTACAAACATTGGTATGACCGTTATCATTGCACCGCACAATATCCATTTTACGCCGCTTCCGTGAATCAGAGCGTCAATGAATCCATTTCCGGTTTCAAGGCCAACGCAGGCCAAGAAGAGCGAAATTCCAATTTCCCTAATCATAAGATTTGCACTTGTGGTCGTGTACGTTATGACCTTAAATTTAGGACCGATATGAGTAATCAGTATAGATACGATAAGCGGACCTCCTGCAAGTCCAAGTTTGACGGGTTGCGGAATGCCGGGAAACATAAATGGAATACTTCCTATGATACACCCGAGTGCAATTCCTACAAAAATAGGAATAAGATTGGGCTGATCCAGTCTCTTCAAGGAATTGCCAAGCACCTTTTCTACATTTTTCACAGATTGTTTGTCGCCAACAACACTTACCATATCTCCGTATTGAAGCCTTGTCGATGGAGTCGCTGACAGCTCAATCCCCGAACGGTTTATCCTGACGATGGTTGCACCCAGATTGTCGGGAAGATTCAAATCCTTTAACGAAATTCCATTCAATCGGGGTCTGGAAAGCAATATCTTTCTGGAGATAAATCCACCGGCCGGCTTTTTGTATTCCACGGTTTCGTTCTTTTTCGTCACAGGACGAGTGGCAGATAACTCTTCTGAATCCGGAATACGATAAAGCCACATTCTAATCAAGATGAAAGTCAAGATACAGCCAATGACCCCAAAAGGATAAGTGACAGCGCAACCTTGGGCAATGTCGGGAGCAAAATTGCCGGTCGTGTCAAAGTATGTCTGCTGTGCTGCACCGAGTCCGGGAATATTTGTCACAGCACCCGACATTATGCCCGTAACAGTCGTAGCCGGAATATCCAGAAGAAAATGAATGCCTATAGCCAGAAGTACACTAAGCAGTATTACAAATGCGGCAAGCCCGTTAAGAGCCAAGCCTCCTGAACGCAAACTTTGGAAGAATCCGGGGCCTACTTGAAGACCAATGGAATACACAAAGAGAACCAAACCAAAGTCATTCAGAAAATGAAGAAGA
>JBGVEC010000179.1:0-52246 GCA_045119815.1 Paludibacteraceae bacterium
GATGTCTATCTTGAGGGTCTCTTCCTTGAGGTTGTAGTACTTCCTCTCGGTTCCGGTCTTCTCGTACCATTCTCTGCCGGAGTCTTCTCCGCCATAGCCGGGGTCATAGAAGTACTCCACGACATCGCTCATCTCGTATGAGCCGGTGAGCTTGGTGACAAGTGCATCCCTGTCAATCAGAGTAACGGAGTTTCCCCCGTAAATACCTGAAGCGGTATTGCTGTCGCTCATGGTCTTCGTCTTTGTCTCGTATCTCTTCTCTCCCCAAACAGATGAGTCATACTTGCAGATTGTAGTCTGTCCCTTGAGAGTCAGGGAAGTGACGATCTTCAGGGATATGTCGTATGGATTGGAGCCGATTTCAGCTATATGCTTTCCGGAGTTCTCGTTGTACTTGAGGGTGATGTCGATGTACGGATGCCTTACCGGTTCGGAATAGCTTACGCTGGTCTTCTCTACGGTATATCCGTCTGTCAGCTGGACCGAGACATTATGTTTGCCCGGCCTTACGGTCGGCAGCGAATACTTGTATATCGGATTCTTCGAGAAGTTGACTGTCGGTGATCCTACAACCTTACCGTCCACGCTAATTGAAGCGTTGTATTGGGTGGACGTATCTCCCTCCTTGAGGGTAAGCATCATGACGGTACTGCTTCCGCTGGTTTCCATCTCAGCGTGGATAGTGAAGGGGAGAGCATCAACCACATAAGGTATCTCAAGGGTCTGAGAGTAGTTCTTGGTGCTGATGATCATCTGCATGGTGTGCTTGCCCTTCTCTGCTCTGGAAAGGTCATATGACCTTACTGTCGCATCCTTGAAGTCTTCAACGAATGATGCTCCAAGCTGCTTTCCGTTTTCGTTTGTCAGCTTCACCGAGTGACCTCCGTCAACAGTATAGGAAACGGTATAGGTCTCGTTTCTTGATCCTCTCATCAGAGACAGGAAGAGGATATGTGAGAGGTTGTCGCTGTCGTACTCGATATCTGCCTTCACCTGGAACGAGTAGTCGTTCGCAGTGTAGGGCAGATCCACCTTCTGGGTGTGCTTTCCTGTGCTGATCTCTAGGTTCACGGTGTGCTCTCCCGGTTCCTGGACGGCGAGCTGATAGGTCCTCACGATTTCATCGGTGAAGGTCTCCTGATAGGTCTTGCGTGGTTCCTTATTGTCAACGGTGAACGCAATGGTATATGTGTCTGTAGGAGCTCCTTCCTTAAGGGTTACTTCAAGCGAATGTGTCAGGCTGTTCTCATCAAAAAGCACCTTGGTGTCAAAGGCGAAGGAGAAGTCCTCGACAAGATAGGTAACCGAGAGAGACTGAGAGTACTCCTCGGTAGTGATATCCAGACACAGTGTGTGTTCACCCGGAGCTACCTCTGACAATGTAAAGGTCTTGGCAGACACGTCATTGAAGGTGTCCTTGAAGGATCCTTCGTGTGTCATGCCGTTCATATCAGTAAGAGTGAGGGTAGTCTCTCCGTCAAGAGTGAAGGCAATCTTGTACTGGTTGCCTTCGGCTCCGCTCTTGCGTGTCAGAGTCAGCCTGTGCTCATCAGCCATGCTGTCATAGGTGATTTCAGCAGCGAACTCGAAGGAGTAATCGATAACTGCGAATTCATGGACGCATGAGCTGAATAAGAGCACGGCAAGAGCCAGCAGTATGTTATTTAACTTTCTCATCTTCAATTGGGTTGAAATTCCTGACTCGCTTCTCGACCTCTTCCTTGAACGGAATGATGAGCAGCTCTTCCGGTATGGCTGTGATGTATGACACATCCACTATCGGGCTGCTACTATAGATTCCTTCCATGACCCCATGCAAGAAATCCAAGGCCATGTCTTCATTTCTAAAATAGAGTCGTTCTATAAATCCTCCAATGAAGAAGGTTACCATGGACTTCTCGTAATCGAAGTTGATTTCCTGGCATTCGTCCAGTTCTATTGTCTTGTAGTAAGTGATGATCTTCATGATGATTACCTTTGGTCTAACTTTTTAATATATTCTTTTAATCCTTTGAGATTCACTGTCTTATAGTATAAGGGGTGCGCCCTTAGGTTGACTTCGTCAAATCCGCTCTCCAGCGCCTCATAGATTTCATCAAGGAACTCTTCTGCAAGCCTACGAACTTCGAAATAGAACACTTCAGATTCTGAATGACCCTCGAAGGATACCATCAGTCTATCGTAGTCATAGTTGATGGCGTTATAATGATCCAGATCGATAGTCTTGAAAAATGTGATTACTCTCATATCGTTGATGTCAGTAGTTATATTTCTATCGGCCTGTCGAAGTCAAACATATGCTGTGCATACTGTTCTATCTTCTGTGCCAGCTCCCATGGCCAGCGGCAGTCAATATCACTGATGCTTACGCTTGCAGCGTGGTCGTTTCTAGCCTGCAGTATCCTGACATAGGCTTCCTTTGCAGCCTTGCCGCTATCGAAGCACAGAGGAATCTGAAGGCATCTCTCATCGATCTCGTCCTTGACGCAGAAGCTGATGACTCCGAACGTCTCATGTAGGATCGCGGCATGGAAGAGTCTGTAATCAATGGTTGCGTGTTTAAGAAGTATCTTCATGGCTTTAATGATTATTTGTTCTGTGTCCGTTTCTGATCCTGCTGTACAGCTCCTGGCTGAACCAGGCCTCTCCGACAAACTCATATGTGGGATCGTTATTATACATTGCGACGTGATATTCCGTGTGGAACCGCCTTGTGTCACATGCGTTCTCGAAAAGTACCGCCAGCTGAAGCTCTCCTTCCATCCCCTGTGGTCTGTGAATGAAATAGACCAGATTCAGTCTTTCGTTGATGCAGCAGTTCCGAAATAGCGAACTCTCGATCGGGTACTTGTCTATGATCACTAACATGGCTAGAAGATATATTGCAGTGCCACCCTCAGCTCGTTAGGCATGAAGAACCATTTGCTGCCCTTGTCTGTGATCCTGCCGCAGGAAGGGCAGGCATAGGTCACATATGTCTTCTGTCCTCCCCAGAGGGCGAGTCCGAAGTCGATATTGAAGCTCTCGTGCACCATCAGCGAGTAACCGGCTCCGATGCTGAGTCCGAAGGCATCGCCTTCCTCAGTCTCCAGGGAGAAGATACCGCCACGGTTGTACTCCTGGTACTGAGCCATGCCGGAGAACCACCAGCCGGAATAGATATGCCAGGGCCAGTAACGAACACCGACAGCGTAGGTCTGATGCCTGTTCTGCATCTGCTTGGCAGGATCTCCTTTCTGGAAGGTCCATGGGTTATATCTTACCGAAGCGTTGACACTCAGATGACGTCCTGCAGCCAATGATCCTTCGGCATTTAGAGTGCCTAAGCTCACGTAATCCATGAGGTTAGTCGAGAGCGACCAGTCCTGAGCTGAAGCTTTCACCCCGAGTGAGAGGACTGCCAGAAGTATGATGATGATTCTTTTCATTTGTTAGCGGTTTTGTATAGTGGTACAGATTGATTTCTTAAGGAAAGGCAGATGCACTTCCCAGCGGACCTGCCTTGAATGAATACTGTGTGAATGCCCACTTGAAAAGCGGGTTTTGTGTTGAGAGTTAACACTAGAGAAAATTGAAACACCTTGCGTGATTATATATTGACCTTGATTCCTGCCTTCAGATGCAGTTTCAGTATCTCTGTCTTTGATGATATGCTCACCGGCATCCTTGCCTCCAGGCTCAGTGCTACAGTCCTTGTCATGAAGAACTCTGAAGCTACAGATGGAGCCACTCCATAGATGAAAGCCCCGCTTCCCAGTCCTGTGTCTATGTATGAGGGAACCTTTCTGAACGGGTCATAGAGTTCCCAGCCAAGGAACACGCCGCCGCCCACATACAGATTGACGCTGCGTGATCTGGTAGCAGCGACCCTGTACATGTAATCGGCTCCGACATTGATCGGAACGTATTCAAGCTGATGACTGGTAGGTAGAGTGATGTAGTCCGGAGTAATGTTGATCCATCCGGTGATGTATGAGTCCAGCAGATAGCTTCCGACGGAGAGTTCTCCTCCGACTGGGATGCGTGGATCTGCTGAAAGTGACACCTGCGCGCCGATGTGTAATTGTCCCTTCATCGTCCTCTGGGCAGAGACTACCTGAGAGGACGAAAAGAGGACGATACAGGCTATCAGGATAGACCTGAATAAGCCTCTAATTTCAGTCTCGTTTGACATATCTTTTAAACCTTGCTGTCGGCAAAGTTAAAAGAAACTAATTTTAATGCCAAACAAAACTGAAATAATTTTCTGCTTCGGGAGCCTTTATAGAATCTTATTCTATAACTTTTTTTTCGTGATGTCTGAGAGTTTTCCAACCAGGGAATTGATGCACCATCCGCACGGATTTCGCTTGCCTCTGCTCTTGGCCTTTATCATGGCAAGCTCATAGAGGAAGTCCAGTTCCTTCTGGCATTCCACAAAGAGCGCGAGGTTATTCTTGATGCCCGTCTCAGAGAAACCGATATCGGTGAGAAGCTGTCTCTCCTCACGTGTCAGTGCTGCGGTATGATACCTGCGTAGAGTGGATCTGTAGAATGCATCAGGAGACTCCTTGTCCTCCTGACGGATAGGGAAGAACATCAGACGGTCGATTCTTCGTCCTTCCTTGATGCAGGTGTACTCGAAGGTCATTGGGGATTTCCTGTCCAGCTCTCCCTTGGCTGAATCCACGACATACTTGATGAAGTCCTTGGTAAGGGCGTATTTGTTCTCTAGATTGAAGATCTTCCTAAGCGACTCGATAGTGTAGATGATCGGTTCCCGTTGTGATGCGAAGATCTCATAGAACCTCATGGAGTAGGAACTCTCCAGTGTGAAGGCTACATTGATGTCGTATCTTGCGAACCCGCGTGAGAAGTCCAGCAGCACATCCCACACCTTGGAGTTCACGATGAACGACACCATCGATGAGCGAAGCTGTATCTTAGGATTGGCGATGATGGAGAAGCACTCCCAGACCTCTTCGTCCTTGTAGGTGAAGGTCTTCTGGTGGAGTGACTTCAGTGCCTCCTTGATACGCGTGTGGTTCTTGTCGTCACTGTCGGTAAGGAAGTACGAGATAGGAAGCTCTATCAGCACGAATCCCTTCAGGGAGTGATCGATCTTGAAGAGGTTGTCGGATAATCTTACACCCTCGATCTGACTCTGAGCCAGCTTCACGAGATTATAGAGAACGCGCTTCTCGTACACGTTGAAGTCATACATGGCCGTAGTGGCGATGTATGACTGGACGACTTCACGGGAAGCCCTCTCTCGTTCTTCAACTGTGATCTTATGCTGGTTCTTTCCGGACACGGCTGGATGGTTTTGCGGGCAAATGTATGTAAATTATTTAACAAAACAATTAGTATTATTTAACTACTGATTAATTTTCATTCTGTCGGTCGTATTCAAAAACTCCTATTTGAGAGAACGAAAATCGAGCGAAGTATTCAATAACTCCCATTTGGGAGTTAAACATGGGTTTTGGGTTACTCAAAACCTCATATATCAGCATATAAGACAGTATTCAAGAACTCCTTTTTGGCAAAATGGGAATGATTGACGGATTTTTCCCATTTCGAAAAACACGTATTCAAAAACTCCTTTTAAGATATCCTGGCCGTATTCAAGAACTCCCATTTACGTATTCAAGAACTCATAGTTCGCAGACTGTCGTCTTTGTAATTGATTGACATCCGGAGCCTTGCAGAAGGAATGACAAAACTGATAGCATATATATAAGCTATGCTATATAGCAAGAAGCATAATAGGGGATGCAGCAGGTGAAAGGGAAAAAGATCAGGCCCGGCAGGCCTTGTGTCCCGAACAATTTCCCGTGGTAGTAATTCCGTTAATTGGGAGATTGTGAATACTATATGGATATTATTATTGAAATAGGAGAGCCTCTGATAAGGTTGCAGCAGAATTTTCAGCGAAGGTATATCATCCTCGTATTCGTTCCAAAAGTCACTTCGTTCACCACGGAGAATCTCCAGACTTCGCTAGTATTCTCCTAGTGCTTCCGGTACTGAATATCGGATGACCTTCTGGCTGCTTAAAATTCATACACAACCTTTTAAATCAGAGACACAATGAAAGCTTTAGCTCAATTAGGACTGAAGGTCAACGGGGAGATTCCTCTGGAAATCCTTCTAAGTGAGAACTTCAATGGCTCCCTTTACGGAATGACAAGTGAAGAGTCAGCCAAGGTAAGGGCCCTGCGACAGGTAGTTACTCAGTACAACAAGACGCAATCATCAGATAAGTCGCAGCCGGTGACGGATTCCAGAAAGGCAGCAGACCTCGTGTACGGCATGCTTCGGGATCTCTCGCATGAAGAAGTATGGGTAGCATATCTGACTGCATGCAATACCGTGATTTCCGTAGAGATGATCTTCAAGGGTTCGGTAGATAATGTTCTTATAAGTCCCAGATCGATTCTTGCAAAGGCGCTGAGCCTGGATGCGTCCAACATCATCCTCTACCACAATCATCCTTCCGGATCAGTGATGCCCAGCACAAGCGACATCAAGATGACCACCAACCTGAAGAAGGCCTGTTCGCTTCTGGAGATCAACCTGATTGACCATCTGATAATCACAAAGGACCTCTGCTACAGCTTTGCTGATGAGGCATCATTCAAGGTCAGGAAGTAATGTCACTAACAATAATATCAATATACCATTAACAACAATATTACCTATTATGAGAACGGAATACATCAATCGTGTCGAACTTCAGGGAAGGGTAGGCACAGTAAGGATCACGCCTGTACATGATACCATCGTGGCTAATTTCATCGTCATGACGGAGCACAATTGCGAGGTCAATGAAGGAAATCAGGTCGTTGAAACCACTTGGACATGCGTTGCTGCCTTTGACGGAGGGGAAGTGAACCTCCAATCACTCACCAGAGGGGCAATAGTCCATCTGACAGGCAGACTGCGTACTAATAAGTACATAGATGCCTCTGGATGCGAAAAGGTCTTTACAGAAGTGCTGGCATCTTCTCTGAAGGTCTTGGGATAAAAAGACAGGGCGGGAATCCGCCCTGAATCTTTTGAATATCTCTGTGATTATGATTCTCTGGAATAGATATACGCGTCTCTAGGATCGCCATTCTCCAGGTATATGACTCCGCACTCAGTAAAGCCGCTCTTCTTTAGAATATGCTTCATGATGCAGTTGTCTCTATGGGTGTCTATCCTTATGGTGTCGTATCCTTGAGGGGCTATAAATGCAAATGCACAGTCAAACATGGTGCGTGCAATATTTCTCCCGGGTGCCGCGGTTGCAATCCTATGAATGACATAGTAGGGATTCTCATTTGGCCATGTTCCTTCAATGTATGAATATGTAGGATCCGGACCTTGGATGAGAGCCATCGTGGCTATGATCTCATCAGCTTCGCATGCAACATAGCAGTAGCCATTCTCGATGTCGGCAAGAACAATCTCTTCAGACGGGTAACCGTCATTCCACTGATTGAGGTTTCCTGATGCTCGCATTATCGCCTTCGCACCTTCGAATACCTTCATCAATGAATCTAGGTCTGCGTATGTCGCTTTTCTTATCTCCATTTGATTTGCTCTATAACATAGGCACCCTCGAAAGGATGCCTACGGTCGGAATTTAGAGTGGTCAGGATATGAATCCTGCTATCAGTAACGCAAAGATAAAAATTATATCTGTATCTCCGTTGCTATTTGATGATTACCCTCTCAGCTTCTTCTGCTGATATAGGGGAGAAACGTCTGAAGATTTTGCCATCCCTCTCGATTTCCTCTTCAAACATGGCTAGAGGACGTACCCAGATACCTCTCTCGCCGTACATCGCCTGATATACGACCATATCCTCAAGTGTCTCGGAGTGTTTTGCAATATGAAGGACGCGATAGATATTGCCCTTGAAGTGTCTGTAATATTCTGTCATAGCTATTCAAGATTTCTAACCATGTGTTTCATTGTATGGCCGAAGAAGTCCTTGTTGTCAAGATACCTGAATCCTAATCTTGTATAAAGGGCCTCTGCTTGTGGCTTGTCTATGTCAACGATGAGTCCGGCTACCTTATGGCCTAGTGATGCAGCACGCTCACATTGAGCCTCGAAAAGACTTGATGCGAGGCCTTTGCCGCGGTATTCAAGAAGCACTCCTACGGAATCCAGATAAAACTCTCCAGTTTCTGTCTCTTTCAGCTGTGCAAAGCCAGAATCGGCTCCAAGCACGTCCACGATAGGCTGCTTGAGTCTCTGATAGTCTGCTCCGTCGTAGGCACACATAGCTCCGACTACCTTACCGTCCACTTCTGCCACGATTGTGTTCTCATAGCTATAGATGGTCTCCTCTGCTGCAGCAATAGCAGTCATGGACTCATGTAGCTGCTCATAAGTAAGGCCGTTGGATTCTAGAATCTCCTCTACCGGCCAGGCCAGCATGAATAGTTCCGCAATCTGCGAGGCTTCATCCTTGTTGGCGTATCTGATAATTATATTACTCATCTCCATGCTGGTGCAAAGTTACAAAAAAGTCCAGCATCGATTCGCATCGGAGCAGGACCACTACACAAAAACTAACTTATGAATATATATATGCAGTCTGAATCTGGTCTGATGATACCTTCGCTTTAGGCCTGTTTCCGAATGACGAGATGAGCATTCCAAGCCATAGAGCAAGCAGAGCAATCCAGAGCGCCTTCTGCCATTTCTTCCTAGAAAGCCACCAGTATTTCAGCTGCGCTCTAAAGACATACCACTTGGCCTGCATCTTCTCCTTTAAGAGCTTCAGTCTGCTTGAAAGGGGAGTCTTGGCCTTTTGGCTCTTGACACTCTTCACGCGTACATCTAGGCTCTCAGTAACCTTCTTGCCAGAAATCACTCCGATGAGCTTGACTGTCATCTTACCGTTAGACCTAGGAACAGGAATGCGAGTAGTTCCGGAATCCGACACGGCGATACTATACTGAGTGGATCCGGAGTCTATCGATAGGTATAATGAATCGGGACATGCCTCGCATGCCCACCTGATCTCTATGTATTCGCCTTCGGATGCTGACTTTCTGTCAGTGGAAAGCGTCATTTGCTTCTTCATCGGTTGGAATAGTTGTTTGCTGTATATATCTGCAATTCTCTTGCCAAATGCATGAATCATCTTTCTAAATCATTTTCTAGAAAACGAATTGGAAAGTATTTATGTTGCTAAGAAATGGCGTTATTGAGTGCCTCTCTACCGGCTTGGGTCATGAGACCACGGCTTTCTAGTTCCTGGCATCTATGCTTATTGAGTTCTGTCCAGTGACTCTTCTTTCTTCTTGGAGATAATCTCTGCGCGAGTCTTCCATCTGGGAGTCTCTTAAGCGTGCTGTCAATCCATCCAAAGCACAACGCCTCTTCGACGACATCAAGATAGGGTAGTACTCCGACAGGATTCTTGGAACGGCTCATAGTTACCCAGCATTCCTTTGCTGAAGCGTGATTCTTCTGAAGCCAGTCACGAAGCTGCTGACGCTCCGAAAATTCAAGAAGAAGAGTGATTTCCATACGCTATTCGTAAATGGTGGCAACAATCTTTCTGGATCCGCCATAGTTGCGGAACTCGCATAGGTATATGCCTTGCCAGGTTCCCATATTCAGTCTGCCGTTAGTGATTGGGATCGTAAGGCTCACTCCGAAAAGAGAACACTTGGCGTGTGCCGGCATGTCATCCGATCCTTCCATTGTGTGCTCATAATACGGCTCCCTTTCCTTTACCATATGATTCAAGATAGCTTCCATGTCCGTGCGCACATCGGGATCGTAGTTCTCGTTGATCGAAAGAGCGCATGAGGTGTGCTGCACGAATAGATTGAGCAAACCGGTCTGCGGAAGAGGTTTCGGGAGGTTCTCAAGGATTTCCTGAGTCACCAGGTGGCAACCCCTGCGCTTTGCTGAAAGATGAAATGTGGTCTGTTGAATCATACTTCTATGGACGAAACGGCTTTCGTCCGTTTCTAAAGAATTATACTACTGATTTCTAGGCGTCTGTAATGCGGATTTAATTCGGGTTTCGGCAACTTTGCCGAGAGCATAGGGGAAATTATACTACTGATTTCCAAGAAATGATACTACCGATTTCTCGATACGTGGAATGATAGGCGAGTTATGTCCTCCCTCAGTCACCTCAAATGCTACCTCTGCTCCTTTTATCATAAGGGTTTCTACCACTTTCATGGTGTCCTCCTCAATGCTTGCAAACCTCTTGACCTTCGTCTCCTTCTCCACTTCTCCCATGCAGATATAGAAACGCACGCATCCAAGCTCTTCCTGCTTCATGAGCCAATCTGCAAATCCATCATACCAAAAGGATCCAGATATGGCTGCAACGCCCTCAAAGAATGGTTTCTTGATGCCTGCCCAGACAGAGAAGAGCCCAGCTAGAGACAAACCGATAAGATACCTTTGGGGATTTCTGATCTGTAGGGAGCTCTCTAGGTTAAAGAAAATGTCTCCTTTGAGACGGTCCAGGAACTGGCTTGCACGACCTCCGAACTCTCCCTCCTTGACAGCCGGAGCCTTCCATGGTGTCATGTCATCGTTCCAGTCCATTTCCGAGATAACGACAATATTCGACTTATATCGTACGGATATATCCTCTATAGCAGTCAGATCTCCCTCTGGAAGTCTATGTGGCACAAGGATATAAATTATACTACTTGAATCGAAAGTAGCGATATCAAGATGAAGGGAATGGTATGTTCTAGAGGTTATCATATAAATACAAAGATACACATTTTTGCCGAAAGTTGAAACAGAGACATTAAGTCCATATGTCGTTAAATATCTATTCTTATCATTGGTTATCTTATTGATAGTCAGCGTGTTGATAATGTTAAAAATCCTTGAATATTACGTTAAGAGTTTCTAATTTTGTTCGAAGCAAGGGTTAAAATTGCCTGGATTTTCACAATAAGCAAGATGGGCAATTGTAATACAAACACAATATGAGTTCTAAGGAAACGAATCCGAAAATGCTTACAAAGTCTTTTCGGTTAACCGCCAGTGAGTCCAGCAGATTGGAGGAACAGATGCGCTCCGAGGATTACACCAACCTCTCAAAGTACATCCGTGCGAAGATCTTCGGGGACCGCATAGCTGTGAGGAAACCGAAGGATCTCTCTATTGATGAAGTCAGAGCCATGGTCAGCTCAGTCAGGGAACGTATCGCTGGATTTGGAGCAGACTATAACCGTATCGTTTCTCATCTGCTCAGCAAGATTGACGAACCGGGGCAGAGGAACATGGCTGAAGTCAATATGCGGTTCAGTCAGTCCAATAAGCTAGCAAGGGAGATAAGGAATTCAATGAATGCATTGATTGACCTGTTCAAGCGTATTGAAAGCAAGGCTACAGAAGGATATTCACCCATTAAAACAGATAAGAATATGATGCAAGTAATTAATGTAGTAGGCAACATCGTGGATGATGCCGAACTGAGGAAGAGCAAGGACGGAAACAGTCAGTTCATCTCATTCAGAGTCGCAGTGACCGAGAAGAAAGGTGATGACACAAGGACTACCTACTATGATGTCACCCATCCTAGCACTGGAGTCTACCACTTCTTGAAGAAGGGAAAACCCGTATGTGTGGTGGGTAACCTGTCTATCTGGCAGTCATTTGGCCAGGATGGTAAGGCGTATTTAAACGCCCACATATCTGCCAAGGTCATCGACTTGGTCGGTCATAAGGAGAACTGAGATATGTCAGTGGACTTCACCTTAAAGCCATTGTAGAATGGTAGTAAAGATTATGGCATCCAGTCCGACCATGAAATGTGCGTTGGAGTATAACGAGAAGAAGGTATCCAATGGGGAAGCGGAGGTGATCCACACCGCCAATATCGATCCCGATCTTGGCGACTTCCGGGAGACCTTGAAGCGTTATGAGAGGCGTAATTTCAGTTCCAAGGAGCTTTCCTTTCACATGTCCGTCAATCCGTCAAAGACAGATGACCTGAGTGAGGAAAGGGTTAAGGAGCTGGTGGCGGATATCATGGAAGGACTGGGCTTTGCCAATCAGCCCTATGCTGTCTATAGGCATGACGATATCGATCGTCGTCACTATCATATAGTGTCCATACGTACCGACAGTAACGGCAGGAAGATATCCAGCAGGCAGGAGAACAGACGTTGTCTTCTGCTGCAGGAGACCCTGTCTATGAAGTACGGATTCATCGTGGGATGCACCACCAACGAACAGCTAGATAGGGTGCAGACTCATATGGAAAGATTCAGTCCCGGTAAGGCAGATACGGCAGTTCAGATTGATTCCATCGTGCGGTACTGCTGTACCTATAGATTTACATCCTATACGCAGTTCCGTTTTCTGCTGAAGACATACGGCGTATCTGTGACTGAAGTGTCTTCGCTTCCGCAGAGATTCGTATTCAGAGGACTTAATGAGAAGGGAAACGCCTGCACTGTATCTATCTCAAGGAAAGACCTGTCGTTCGATCCTGTGAAGATGTTCCGGGACCGCGCTAAGGAATGCGTGAGGACAAAGGGATATCACGGCACAAGAGACCTTTCCGAGCTATGCGCTCAGTGCCTGCAAGAGTCCACAAGCCAGAAGCATTTCCGTGCCATGATGGCAGCTGAAAACGTGGATATCAAGGTTATAAGAAACAATGACGGAGTCATCTCTAGAGTGATTTTCGTTGACCATGATACAAAGAGTATCCATAATCTCTCGGAGCTTAAGGATGTCTCCCTTTCAGAGTTCCGTAATGCTGAACTGCAGGGCCAATGGCAGCATCAGAATAATGATGCAAAGCAGGAACCACTTGTGGGAATGGCAACCCTTGGAGACCTCCTTTCAAGCCTTGGAGGTGGCCGTTCGCTCTCAAGGGATATCTATTCCAGAACAAAGAAGAAATCCAAAGGAATGAAGATATAGCAGGGTAGTGTATGCTCAATAAGAATCAATATGAGAAGTACTTTTATTTCGGCATCCTCTTCGGGGTGCTGCTTCTCTTATTGAACCTATATTACTATGCTCATCCGCTTTGGAAGGATGCTGGACTGTCATGGCGCATGCTTGACAATCTATGTAGAAGCCTTTCCCAAAGTCCGCTGTTCAGCCACTCCTTGAAGACAAAGATTGCAGCTCTCATGTTGATTTCATTGGGAATGCTGTCCCGTTCAAGTAAGGCTCGTGAGGTTGACATGAAGGTTGTTGCAGTGGTGGGAGCCATATCGGCAGCGTCGTACTTCATTCCCTTCCCAAGACACGGAATCTACGTCTTCTTTACAATCATAGGAGCTGTCGGTCTTGTCTGGGTTGTCAGTATGATCGCTCGTCGTGAGAGCAAGGCAATCATCAATGATGACGACGAGACCTTTCCGCAGTGTCCCGATAAGATTGAGAATGAAGATTCAATAAATCTGCCGATAGTGTATCAGTATCAGCAGAAGATGCATACCGGATGGATCAACGTCGTGAATCCCTTCCGAGGTATCCTCGTGTTGGGTAGTCCGGGTTCCGGTAAGTCATACTCCGTCTATGAGCCGTTCATCGATCAGATGATGTCAAAGGGATACGCCATGTGCGTGTACGACTATAAGTATCCCACGCTGTCAAAGAACGTATATAATAAGCTCATTCAGTACCAGCATAAGTACAAGGTAACGCCGGAGTTCTGCGTTCTGAATTTTGATGACCCGATGTATTCGCTGAGGGCTAATCCTACGCATCCGAGTTATATTCAGGATCAGGCAGACTGTGCTGAGATTGCAGAGCTTATCATGCTCAATATCAATAAGGTCGCCAGGGAGAAGAACGACTTCTTCACGGAGTCCTCTAAGGCACTCCTGGATGGTGTGTTTTGGTACCTTAGGACTCATGAGGATGGCAGATACTGCACGTTCCCGCATGCTATCGAGTTCCTTAATCAGGACTACAAGAAGGTCATTGCCATGCTCGTCTCGGATCCGGATGTGAAGACCAAGATATCATCTTTCGCGGATGCTTTTGAGGCAGGAGCAAATGACCAGCTGCAAGGTATGATTGCCAGCACAAGAATCCCTCTGTCTAAATTCACCTCCCGAAATCTATATTGGGTTATGACAGGAGATGACTTTAACCTGGATATCAATGATCCTGAGAATCCTAAGATACTCTGCATTGGCAATAATCCTGACAGAGAGATTATCTATGGAACCTGTATCTCTCTGTATACGTCCAGAATGTTCAAGAGGATAAATCATCCCGGAAAGGTTAAATGCGGTGTGCTCTTGGACGAGATGCCGACCATCTTCCTTCCTGGAGTGGATAAGATCCTTAACACTTGCCGAGCCAATGGAGTAGTCTTTATGGTTGGAGGACAGGATATAACCCAGTTCTATAGGGACTACGGAAAGAAGGAGGCAGATGTCCTTATCAACACGCCTGGAACAGCCTTCTTTGGTCAGGTAACTGGAGAGACTGCCAAGACTTTGGCGAATGCATTCGGTAAACTTGACAAGGTGCGTGAAAGTGAATCTATTGGAAGAAGCACAGACTCGGTAAGCATTTCTATGCAGGAAAAGGAGATCCTGCCGATTAGAAAGATTGAAACTCTGTCTACCGGAACCTTCTTCGGTAGGGTAGCTGATACCCATGGTCAGAAGATTGAAAAGAAGCTCTTCTGTGGCGAGATTCAAAGAGATAACGCGGCCGTGGCTGCGGAGAAGGCCTCATGGGTGGATATACCTATGTTGACTGACTTCGGCGTGAACTACATCAGGAATACTATCATAGCCAATCCAGAGCCATACGTCAAGGATCAGCTCAAATACGAGCTTATGACTTCAGGAATCCTCTATCAGGATGATTTGCTGGATGATGAGGTAAATGTCCGTTATGATAACCTTTCAGATCCGGAGTTTGAAAGGCTCCGTGAGGAAATTATCGAGTTCAAGATAAAACTGCTTATGGAGCAGATCATCGAGGCAAATTACCAGCGAATCAAGGCAGAAGCTGCTGACCTTGTGTCTCGTGCATGGGATGATGATACCTCTGCTTCCGATGAGGAAAACAATGAGGATGAAACACCGGGAACTGGACCGGTTTATATCGATCCTTTTGATGATATTTAGAAAAACAGTGAAATTAGAGCGAAAGTAGAGTCAAGCGTTTCTAAAGTGGCGGTTAAAAGTATTTGAAATCGGTAATATCAAAAGTACCTTTGCCATATGAATATCGGTAGTATAATACCGGACGGAAATATGATGAATACTATGTGTGATATTACTACTGATTTTGAGCTGCCTGCGGTCAGTTCAGAGTCAAGGCCGCTTGAAAGAAGAGAGAGTGAGGAGAACTGGGATGTACTGCTTGCAGCCTTCCTCGATTCGCAGGATATAAGACAGAGCAGCAGGGATACATACTACTGGGGAATGGTCCAGTATTTCAAGTGGATCGAAAGCAGTGGGCGAGTAATGAAGAGTCTGACTCCGGCAGATGTAATGTCATTCAAAAGCTATCTGATCAAGCAGAAACTCTCAGCCTTGACCATTGGCTCATACCTCACCGCAGTGAGACGTTTCTATGCGTGGACCGAGAGCACGATGCTCTATCCAAACATCGCCAGATCTGTCAGACCGCCGAGGGGAAAGAAGGGATTCAAGAAGATGCATCTGAACGAGACAGAAGCCTCTGAACTGCTGACCTACCTGAAGTCTAAATCATTGAGGGATTATGCAATAGTCAATCTTATATTAAGAACGGGATTAAGAACGATTGAGGTCATAAGAGCAGACATAGGAGACATCAAGCACAAACGAGGAAGAAGGATTCTGAAGGTATGGGGAAAGGGATTCGACGACAAGGACAACTTCGTGATTCTTGGGGATGCGACCTGGACGCCTATACAGGAATACCTCAGTACACGAGGAAAGACACGTAAGGATGAGCCGTTATTCCTTACTGACGGAAAGGGCCACAGGGGAGCAAGGATGTCAACCAGGTCGGTACAATATGTATGCAAGGAAGCGATGAAGAGTATAGGCCTAGATGGGCATGAATACTCTGCCCATTCACTCAGGCACACAACAGCTGTGCTGATCCTTAAGAATGGAGGTGACTGGCAGGATGTTCAGAGGGTTCTCAGGCATGCTTCACCTGCGACATCGCAGATATATACTGCTACCATAGAGGAAGAAGTGAGACTTGATAGGAATCCGGAAGGAATACTTGATAACGTGATATGAGAAATAGTTTTATAACGCTTATTTACAAACACATATAACCGTTCACTTCAATAAATCATAAATGTTATGACAGACAAGATTAATTCAATCAGAAAACAGAAGTATGATAGCGAATTCGACAAACCCGAGTATTATAAACTTAAGGGTTTCGCTTTTATGTTTATGTTATGTGCATCTATGGGATGGCTGATAGTCTTTTATTCGATGATGAAAAATAGATCTATCTACATCTTGCATAACATGTATCTACTTGCGACTTCCACTGGCTGCCTTGTAATGAGCATAGCCTATATAGTCTTGAGAAGCAAATTACGCAAGTTGGATAAGTATCAGGAGGATATCATAGATTGTGTACATTATTCGCTGGAGATGTTTCATAATCACATATCGAAGCAGGGCAAACTACTCAAAAGTATTGATGCTAAATTGGATAATGAAATTGAACATAATGTAAAGCTAGAATCTAAGGTGGATTCTTTATTATATCTTCAGTTCCGTCATTATATGTGCCCTTCGTTAGATGAGTTAAAGGCATTATCAAGAACACTTGAAGGCGATATAGCCGAGATTGGCTTGTGTGATGAACTTTACCAAAAGCTACTTGATATTCATGTCACTACACCTTTGGCATTCTTTAAGTCAGCAGATTCGATGTTGCTCGACGGTGTCTTAAGTGACGATGAATACTATGATATCTTAAAAACGATTCACGCCCAATATCCGATGATTAACGAACTGGATAGAGTGCCAGACCTGTTGCTCAATGTTTCCGATTCAATGAAAGATTATACTATATCATGAAAACAACTAACATCATCAGCATTGCCAGCCATAAGGGTGGGGTAGGCAAGACAACGACTGCTGCGACACTGGGCTCGCTGCTTTCATCCCAAGGAAAGAAGACCTTACTGGTTGACCTTGATGCCCAGAGGAACCTTACCAGTACTTTCCTGGGAAGCAGATTCAATCCCGAAGCGACACTCTATGAAGCATTCTGCGGTCAATGTGCGATACCAATATATAATGTACGCGAGAATCTGGATATAGTGCCATCATCGCTTGACATGGGCGCACTCGACACAGTTATTGCTTCTCGAATACAAAGGGAAACGATCCTAAGACAGCTTTTGAAGCCGATTAAAGATGAGTATGACTGGATACTTCTTGATTGCCCTTCTCAAATGGGAATCATTACAGTGAATGCATTTACAGCAGCTACATCCATCATCGTTCCAATCTCGTGTGATGCATACGCTGCAGAAGGATTGCTGCAGCTGATTAAGATGGCCGAGATTGTCAGCTCTGGGCTCAATCCTGTGCTTGATATTGACGGCATCATCATCACCAGATTCCACACAAGAAGAAGCCTGGATAGGATGGTCGAGCAGAATCTGAGGGAGCAGTACGGTGATATGGTCTTTCCTACCAAGATCAGAGAGAATGCGACTATAGTACATGCTCCGATCATGAGCCTTGACATCATTTCTTACGATCCCAAGTGTAACGGAGCCAGGGATTATACCAACCTGTTGAAGGAGATAGAGGCGAGATTGCAATAATTGATAATATATTGAATAACTGATGGTTTAACATAAGGGTTTTCACGATAATCATCTGCCTTAATGTGCGTAATGAGCGGGAATTACCCAAATTCAGTACAGTATTCAATGAGAATAACGAGAGTAAAGTAATATCAATAATATCTATAATATCTATTTAGACAATGAAGAAAGACCAACTTAAAGGTGGAATATCTGCCATGTTCGGAGATGGTAGTCAGCCTGTACCTAAGGCCATGAAGCTTACTGACGAGGAGTATGAGATCCTTGAGGAAAGACAGTCACAGCGGAGGGCATTCCTTACCGGCAGAAGAAGAAAGGATGAAACACGAGAACCTGCAACTAAAGATGACGTCAGGACATCACTCCTGCTGAACAAGCATCAGTATGACATAGTCAGGGAGATTGCATTGAGGGAGGGGATGACTATCAAGGATCTTATCTCTGCGATGTTCCAGCTTGGCATCGACAGATACGAGGAGAAGCATGGCAAGGTTGAACCACGTAGGAAAGAATCTGAAAAGAAGGATCTGTTCTGACGAACAACCGAGAAATACTCGGCAGTTTGAACTGTCTGAGAATTGAAAATGGGCGGCCGAATGTACACGGTCGCCCAAATTTTTGATTCTAGCATTTCGCTAATGCTTAAATAAGCGAAATGTAAAGATTCTCGGTTACCTTTATGCTACAAATAGCATGAATGTAGTGAAGGCGTGAAAGAATCTTTTCGCATATGCCGAAGAGAACATTTCAATACCCCACATGGATTGTCGGAAACATTTTCTATCTTTGTCGTGTCGGACTTGTCCGGCAAACATATATGATGAAAGTGTATTGTTGCCCGAGTACGGAAATCTGGTAAATTTCAAATGAAACGAGGAAACACGACACTCTTAACTTGTATTGACCGTAGTGCATGTTATTTGCACTAGAGATACTTGTGTGGGGTATTGTTTTTATCCGTTTCAGGGCTTACCAGAGCCTCCGTACAGATAGACATTACTCCACACATCTTGTTAATAAATGTAAGATAATAACAATTACCAAAATGTAAAATTTCCAACACCTGCGGCTATTGTCGTATCAAATGATTATATTTGCAATGTCGGTTATTCGACATACATGCTGATGAAAGTGTTTGCTACATTCTTTACTATAATCTTTAGTAAGATAAGCAAGGCTCCACACTTTCTATAATGTATTAGTCAATATTTATTCTTGGAGTATGAATACTTATTATGAACTATGAAGCTTTTTTCATTTAATGGAAGGATAAGAAGGCGTACTTACTGGATTATCTCAATTATATACTCTTTCATTATGGTTGCTTTAGAAGAAGCAACTGCAAATGGTTTTGATGAAGGTGGGCTTATCGTGTATTTTCTCATATTAATACCAGCATGTTGGATAATGATTGCAACATATGCGAAACGATGCCATGATTTAGGACATAGTGGGTGGTGGATGCTAATTCCATTTTATACATTGTGGTTAGCGTTTCAGGATAGTCAACCTGGCGACAATGAGTATGGTCCAAACCCAAAAGAGTCTGAAATAGGGGTATATAAAGACAATTTATAATGCTCCGCTTTTATTCCATATTATTGCTGTGCTTTCTCTGTGCATTAGTTGCAAATGCTCAGGAGAAGCGTGCTTTGCTGATAGGTATAGGAGACTATCCAGCAGAATATGGATGGAATAAGATTCATGGTCAGAATGATGTTGAGATCATTCGTCAAACTCTGAATAAGCAAGGTTTTCCTAATCAGAATATTTCTGTTCTCGTCGATGCAGAGGCGACATATAGCAATATCACGGCTGCATTCCAATATTTGCTCGACATTTCCAATAAAAACGACATTATCTATTTGCAGTTCTCAGGCCACGGACAGCGCATTACCGATGCTGATGGTGATGAGACCGATAGATTTGATGAAGCATGGATTCCATACGACGCGCACAAATCGTACAGCAAAGGAGTATACGAAGGCGAAAAGCATATAACAGATGACTTCCTCAATGAATATCTGACCAAACTACGTTTCAAAATTGGTTATGGGGGTAAGATCATCGTTATTGCAGATGCATGTCATAGTGGAAGCGGCTCACGTGGGTTGGGTGATGACGAAGAAGTCTTCAAGCGTGGAAGTTCTGAAACATTTGTCATACCGAAAGAGCCGGCCAATGTTATACGAAAGGAAAAGCCTGTAGATTGGCTTTTCGTTGCAGCTTGTAAATCATACCAGACTAATTATGAATACAAGGATGATCAAGGAGAGTATTACGGAGCATTGTCTTATAGTATTTCAAAATCAGAGGAGCTGTTAATCGATATAAAATATACTGATGCAGTCGCAACCTGGGGGAATACAATGCGAGAGATCACTGTGTATCCACAGGATATAGATAATGAAGGCAGACCCAGCAAAAAGAACAGCAACTTATTCTAAAAATGAAAGATAGCGACATAATAAACGGTTTCTTGAGAAACGACGAACGAATCATTACGAACTTCTATACGGAGTTCAAATTTCGCTTTTGTACATTCTTCAGGGCCAGATTTGCAAAGGATGAAGAGTATGTAAACGACCTTTATCAGGAAGCTTGCGCTGTATTCTGGAATAACATACAAACTGGAAAACTGACCACATCAAATCTGACCAGCTCTTTATCCACATATCTTATTTCTGTTGGTAAGTATTCGTTAATGGCCAAGGATAGAAAGTATCGCGACATAGTAGATGACGAAGAAATCCGGAAACTTGACTTTGTAGAAGATGATGCTGAGGAATTGAAGGCAAGGATTGAAAGGGAAGATTTCGTAGAACGAATGGTTGCGGATATGAAGCCGCCATGTTCTGATCTCTTGAAGGCTTTCTACTGGGATAAACTCTCTGGAGCTGAAATTGCCGAGAAACAGAACTTCAGTAACGCAGATTCTGTTAAGGCTCAAAAGTATAAGTGCATGAAGAAGCTCAAACCCCTTCTTGAGAGCTTTATCAGACTTTAAGGTTACGGAATATCTAAAACATGCATTAAGAAGTATGGAAGATAATATCAATATATCAGAGAAAATAGATCGCTATATTCTCGGTCAGATGAGCGAAGAGGAGAAGACTGCTTTTGAGGTGGAACTTTCTTCTGATTCAGAATTGAAGCACGAATATGAGCTGCAACGAGAAATAATCCTAGCTACTCAAAGACTGCATTTTAAACGCTACCTACAGAACATAGAACAGCAGGCAAGCCTGAAAAGGAGGAGAATTATTAGGACTGTGTCAACCTGGTCTATAGCTGCTGCCATAGCTTGCGTATGCATAGTTGGAGTAGATATGAAGTACTCATCAGATTTACGCAATACATCGATGCTCTGTTATGCAGAAACAGGAGCTCCACTGACACGTTCTGACAGCGAAGTTGCCGAGCTGCTTGCACAGGCATACGAACTCATTGGTAATAATGAATTAAAGTCAGCTTCAAGTAATATTCTCGCTGCAGAAAAGCTGATCAATATAGAACTGAAAAAACAGATAACTACTGAGGAAGAGCAATATCAAAAAGAAATAATGCTTTTACAGAAGCAAGATATCGATTGGTACAAGGCTATGATTCTGATGAAAGAGGGCGAAATATTCAAGAGTCGAAAGGCCTTAAAGAAGATTTCCTCATCAGACAGTAGATATGCAGAACAGGCAAGAAATATATTGGACACAAATTATCCATTTTAAATTCAAGTTATTATGAAAAAATCACTTTTGATTGCGTGCTTATGCTGCCTTTCATTTGGAGCATTTGCACAGGAAGAGAAGACGGTTGTTGATAAGCCAGCATCTTCTGAAATGACAGCACTCCAGACTGCAGCAAGTTTGGCTAAGTATGGTTATGCTACTTACTCTCCAACCTCATTGATTGAGGCTGCAAGAATTTTCGGCACAACTAAAGTACAGGATGCTGGTCTTAAAGCAACAAGAGGTACGACAGCCACTCCTGAATCAAAGGATTCAAAAGTAAGTTTTGATCCAGCACAGCTTCTTGCTGATGCAAAGAAGTTCGCAGGTAAAGACAAGACGGTCCTTGCTTTAGTGAAAAAGGTAGAGGCAGAACTTGCGTCTGTCGGTAGCACCAGAGGAGCCGTAGGTGGACCAAAGGGTCAGAAGGATAGAGTTCTCGGAAAGGATTATAATCTTTATGAGGTGAAATTCTGGTCTAACGAACTAGCTGAGGTTTGTATCTCAGGCGATGGTGATACCGATCTTGACCTTTATGTTTATGATTCAAACGGCAATCTGATTGGCAGTGATACAGATTACACTGACGAGTGTGTTGTACGCTGGGTACCAGCATGGACCGGTGCATTTACTATCAAGGTAGTCAACAGAGGTGCATTATACAACAACTTTGCTATTTGGACTAACTAATTTATAACTCAGGGCTGGCTGCCTTGCCAGCCCTTTAATTTTCAACTTCCATGAAAAGATTATTTTTGACTTCAATCCTGATTCTCTCAGCTATATGTATGTTTGCCCAAGGCAACTCAAAAGGTGGCACACATAGAGGACATAGTACTCCATATACACAACACAGAGCAAGCAGTTGGTCTGGATCCGGTATTGCGATTGGTTCTAAAATGATTGCGACAAATCATCACGTTGTTGATGGAGCTACTAATCTGTCAATCTTTTTCCCAGATACTGAGAAAGAGTATAAGGCTGAAGTCGTGACAGTTGATGAAACACATGACTTGGCAATAGTGAAGGTAGTTGATCCAACTTTTTCAGGATTTAACAACATCAAGTATGGTTTCAAAAACGATGTCGAAGATGTCGGAATGGGAGTATTCGTTCTTGGTTACCCTCTTGTACAGTCTATGGGTACTGAAATCAAACTCACGACAGGAGTGGTAAGTTCAAGGAGTGGTTATCAGGGAGACAAATCTCAATATCAGATCTCAGCACCAGTTCAGCCCGGCAACAGCGGTGGTCCATTGTTTAATGACAATGGAGAATTGATTGGCATTGTATCAGCAAAACATTCAGAGGCAGAGAACGTTAGTTATGGGGTAAAACTTTGTTATCTTACGACACTTGCTAACGAGGTTGAAGGAATAAACCTCAATAAAACCAGCCAAATTTCAAACCTATCCCTCAGTGAGAAATGTAAGTCAGTAATTCCTTGCACAGTGATGGTATTGGCGAACAATGACAGTAGCCATCATTCGTCGTCATATACTTCACAAACAGCCGCTACACAGAAGCCATCTGGAACGACAAGGTCTTATCCAATCAGAAAAAACAATCCTAAAGTCGGACGAACAGGTGATACTCAAGTAAGGATCTTTGGCATTGAGGCAAACGAGCGATTCACGGCTGTATATATGTCATGGACCAACACCCAATATCATGGCGGATGGTATCACATCAATAAAGACTCATATATTTCTGATCCTAAGACTGGGAAAAAATATGCTTTGAAGACGACCGAAAACTGTGCTATCACTCCGGAGAAAACAATGATTGACTATGGACAAACAAAAGAGTTCACCCTATACTTCGAACCAATCCCTGCAGATGTTACCCACATTGACATCATAGAACCAGGAGATAGCAATTGGAAGTTTTATGGTATAGAGCTGTAACTATTTATGAATATTATCTGCTGCGTATAAAGTATACGCCCAAACATTGAGTTCATACAGAATATTAAGAGCATATCTGAAAGAACAGGCATGTTCTACTGATTAGAAAATAATGCGTAGATATATACTTCTGGTATCTTTATTAGCGGTCTTTGTATGTATAAAGGCACAGAATAATTCGCTTGATATTTTTTATCAGCGCCAAATTGAATTAAAAATTTCAAATGGATACTCACTCATTAACTCTAATGAGGAGCAAGCTGGTATTGAATATCTAATAGAAGCGATTGCTTTAGCTATTAGCAGGAGTCAAGACAAACAAGCTGCACTAATTGTACTTAACAGTAATAGCTTCACTACTGTTGTAGAATACTATTACAAGACGGATAATATTCAACAAGCAAGAGAGTATCTGGATAAGCACATAAGGCTATGTACTCGTGTTAAAGCTATTTCAGCTAACACAGATGATCAATTTGACTACATAGATGCAAGTTATTCCATTATATCAGGATTAGCATCAAACAACAAAGATTATTTATCTTCTATAAAATACACACTGCTACACAAAAACTACATTTTTGAAAAAGAAGCTTATAGTGACCAATATTTTCAAAAATCAACTTTCCTAATATATGATTACATTGAGAGTAATCAATATATTGAAGCTCTTAATGAAGCCATCTTATCATTTAGAGACAAGATCAATATCGGCATTGATCTAGATGAGGCCCTTCAGGTCCCATCCAATACCGTATTGTCTATAAAAACACGGGCAGCATATAGTAATAAGTTAAGTGATATCATTTCAATTAATCAGATTTGGACTGATTTTCTCAACTTGCTATCCGAGTCTTATAGTGATACCTTAATAGATTCTATTTTATTGACTTATGATGGTAAACAATCTATTGAGGAATCTATTATATATGAGCAAACATCAATTACACGGTTAGCAACGCTTATGAGTAGCTGCACCTGTGAACTCAAGCTTAATGGCTATGATGCCGCTCATGCGAAACTGAGGGATCTTTATGACAATTTAAATGATAATGAAAGACTGCAAATCTGGCCGGTGATATGCTTCAGTTATTTGGTAACTCTGGAAGATCTTAAACAACATTCATCTACCTATAGATTCTGCAAAACATTTGAAAACACGTTAAATGATTGCAGTGACTTTTCTGACTACCACACCTATTTTTATGTATACTATTTTGGAGCATGTGATCGATTCGGAGATATTGAAAAGCTATTCGAAATATTAAATAATACATTTGATAAAGTATCCTCAGAATCATCATTATATTGGCTGGTCTCACGCCTAAAAGGATCAATGTATATGAAACTGGGGCTTAATGAGAAAGCTCTTCAATCAATGACTCTAGCTTTGAATTCCTATAAGCTTCCGGACAACCCCACATCATCCGATATGATTTTATATGCTGGTCTTATTTCATATGTTGGCGATGCACATAGAAGATGTGGCAACTTTAATGAATCTGTATCGGAATTTGAAAAAGCGATTAAGATATGCGACCAATATAACATCCCTAATTCCAAACTTCATCCATACTTTAATCTCGGACGATTATTCTACGAGAGAGGTGAGTATGCGAAATCAAAAGAATATTTTTTGAAATGCAGCCAAATTCATAAAGATTCAGATGCCACATACAATACATCATCACCATATTCTTACCTATTCGATATTGACAGAAGATTAGGAAACATTACCGAGGCACAAGAACACCTACTCGCCACATGGAGAGAAAAAATTGAAGAGTATTATACCATGAGGGATTTCTTAACAATACATGAACAGACCCAATACTGGCGATTCTCGGGTTATATTGATTTTATAGGTGGCTTAATAGCAGAGTCTGCACCAACATATAACGATATTTATTTCGATATGCTCTTAACTTCAAAAGGATTTTTATTAAGTTCGGAAAGAGAAGAGTATTTAAATGTTGTGTCATCTAAAGATTCGCGATTGATTGATCTATATAATGAAACACATGCTTTAAATTATTCAAATCAAAATAGGATTGATGAGTATATGGCATTGTATAGATCGCATGGTTTCACGCCTCAAATTGGACAGGTTTCATGGTCGGATGTCAGAAATGCGCTAAAGAAAAATGCCATAGCAGTAGAACTATTCCAATATTCTGAATATAATTCAGACAAATCTGATTTAATAGAGTATTATGGAGCATTAGTCATTAAACACAATAGCGACATTCCTGTTTTTACAAAATTATGTAAAGCTTCAGAAGTAAATAATTTATTAGCGAAGGGCAGTAAGATCTATTCCGTAGATGGCTTGCTATACGACCTCCTATGGAAATCCCTTTCAGTACATATGAAGGGGAAGAAGGATATATATTTATCCCCCCAAGGCGAACTGCATAAAGTAAACTTTTCCGCAATTAAGGATTCAAAAGGTATTCCGCTGTATAAGACCTACAATATTCACAGAGTATCATCAACTGGTAATATTACCAAAGAATACAAAACACCTATCACGTCATCTCATTTATATGGAGGATTAATTTACGAGTCAAATGATTCTACAATGCTTGCCGAGCACAGAAAGTATCCATCAAGTATGGATAATCAGCTATGGATAAAAGATGACACACGAAGTGGATGGGCATACCTACCAAATTCTCAGATTGAAGTGGATAGTATCGAGAATATTCTAAAGGAGAAAAACATTAATATCGTAAAATACAAAGGTAGCGGAGGAACAGAGGAATCTTTTAAAAGTCTAAGTGGTAAAAAACCCGGAATTATTCATCTTGCTACCCATGGTTTCTATTTACAAAGTTCAAAAGGGTCAAACTCCTATTATCCCGAAAATGCATTAACTCGTTCTGGATTAATTCTATCGAATGGTGGCAGAGCCTGGAGTGGCGAAACAATACCATTTGAAGTAGAGGATGGAATACTTCAGGCCGATGAGATATCAAAAATAGATCTTGATGGTACATCTCTATTAGTAATGTCTGCATGCGAGACAGCATTGGGAGAGACTTCTGGGGATGGTATATATGGTTTGCAAAGAGCATTCAAAATAGCAGGAGTAGAAACAATAATCATGTCTTTATGGGAAATTGATGACAAGGCAACTTCTAACTTCATGATTCATTTTTACAAAAATTTCATGAAGAGTAATAATAAATACCTAGCTTTTACTAAAGCTCAGGTTGAGTTGATGAAAAATTACCCAGACCCATACTACTGGGCTGCATTTATAATGTTAGATTAATATTATCCTTTTCATTTGTGCGTGTAATAGTAGCAACCGTCATATCACCATTATGATAAACGATTCATTTATTTGGAAGCCTTGGCCAATTGAGTCAATCGATGATATCCTCAAATTTGAGCAACAATATCAGGAACTTGTGAAAAATACTCCTGATGATTGGACCTACGAAGACGGATATATTCCACACGACTTCGGAGATGGAAGTTTATGTCTAATGGGGCGAGGACATTTCAAAATACTGGCTGATGCTATCCTAACAAATTCAAACGATGCTTTTATAAAAGCTGGTTGTACTCCGTGTGAATCATTGGTATTACACTCCTTCTTAGGATTTGAATCTTGTTTATATCGGAGAGATTCCTATTATGGACATATTCCGCCATTTGCAGACAATGTGTGCCAAATCCTAGATAATGCATTAGAAAAAATGCCTTGTTGTGATTGTGTAGAGTTATATCGGGCTTGTGTATATGGTGATCGAGAAAACTTTGAAATTGGAGAAGTTTTTGAACCCAAATATACTATTACAACATCAGCTGATTCATCATGGCAAGATAAGGGTGTAAATCGATTTGTTATCAAGCCGCAACCGCAATGTAAAACAAAGGCTAGATCAATATATCGCGTACACAATAAGGCTAACGAGTATCAAGTATCCTTCCTGTCTTCGGCAAAATTTATTATAACGTCTATTGATGACTGGGGAGAAGGAAAGAAGGCCTTTCATATGGAAGAAATAATTTAAGTAGAACACGACTAATTTATATGAGAACTATATTCACGATATTACTATCTCTCCTGTGCATAACTATATCTGCTCAGACAACTGAGACATTAATTCACCGTGCAGACAGCATAAAGGCAATAGTGGGACAATATGACGAAGCTTATCTATCAGCACTATCATCTGCCGTGCAGCAAGCATTTGGTGAGGGGAACAATGCTTTGTCCAATAGGCTGAGATTAGAGCACACTGAGATCATCAAGCAGAAATATGGAGAACAGTCAGTTGAATATGCTGAAGATATCTGGCGTTTGGGAAATGTCTCGGAGCATCTTGGGCGAAACTACCAAATGGAATGCTATAAGAAGGCTAAGGGAATATATGATGCTTTAGGGGCTAAAGAGGAATTTCCATATAGCCAAATCATGTGGGAGTTCTATATTGATAGCTATAACAGTCAAAAGGGAGCACTTGCTATTCACTATCTTAAGGAATACCTAAAATATTGTGAGCTATGGTTGGGTAAGGAATGGAATGGCATTGTAATGATATCCGAATTGATGTATGCCCATGGATTTCTTGTATTAGGTAACATATATAACTCAACAGAATCATATTCTCTTTCTAATGAAGCATATGCAAAATGCATCAATTTGCTTGAATCACATAATTTGCTTACTCAGTACCAGTATGCCTTGGCGCCTTATCGTGGACAAGTAGTAAACTATATTCATCTCAATGACATTAAAAATAAAGCAGAAGCGCAGAAGAGAGTAGCAGAAGTTGCAAAAAATATATACGGTGACACATCAGATGAATATATCGAAGAATTGGATTATCTCAATACTTGTCATTGGGAAAACTCTGACGTGATTTCTATTAAAGAGAATATCCATAATATCCTGAGCGTAATAGAATCAAAGGATAAAAGGTCTGGAGTGGATTTCCAAACTGACACGACATATCTGAATTACAAAAGCGAAATCGTATCTTATTGTGTCGCCTTTCAAGATTATCATGGTGTCGTTAAAGAAGGCAGTGAGTTAATCGACTTATATAGAAAGAATGGCATGGCAGATACCATAGCATATTGGGAACTTCTTGATAATCTAATTCTTGGATATCACCTCACTGCTGATTATTTAACCGAATATTCATTATTTGCGGAGTATGAGACTCTATCTGAATCCCTCGGCCAGAAAGAGTCTGAAGAATACTGTAGTTATCTCGGTCTTAAGGCAGAGGCTCTTACTTTCCTTTATAGAGTAGATGAATATAAATTAGCCATTGAAGAGCAGACAAAGTTAAAATATAAACTTTATGGTGAAATAAGTGTTCAAGCAGCATATCATGAAGTACTTATCGCAAATCACTATGTCTCAATGGACAAACATGATGATGCATATGAACACATATTAAAATGTTACGAAATCTTAGAGTCTGAAGACTGTAAAATATATGATAAGAAAGATAGTTTGATAGTAACTTCAAACTTGCATATTTTAGAAGGACAAATATGGATTACGACAAATCCTAAAGGAGCTGAGCAAGCATTACTTAAAGCTGTTGATGAATTTAATTTGACAGGTCAACCAGGCTTCGCTCCATTGAATAATCTAGGTATGCTATACTATAGCACTGATCGTAACTTCAAAAAAGCTGCAGAATACTTTATACAGGCAAAGGATGCTCTGGAGAAATATGGGGATAATTATTCAATAAATTACATAACTACGTTAAATAACATTGGCTTATGCTATCAGAACCTAGGTTTGTCAAGTTATGCTATTTCCATATTTGACCTTGCCGAACAGACCGTTGAACTGAATTATGGCGTAAGTCATCCTATGTATGCAACGCTACTGCAGAATAAATCAATGTTTTATGGCCATATTACTGATTTCAAATCTGCTATCGCGTATGGCGAAAAGGCCAGGGATAGTATGGCTTCAATATTTGGAGAAGAGAGCGTAAAATATGCAGTATGCCTACAAAACTTAGGTCTCTTCTATATATGGGATGGACGTTTGACAGAAGCAAAGGAAAATCTATTAAAAGCGATTAATATCCTTGAAAAGGAGAATGATATGCACTCAATACATGCATATACGAACTTGCTAAACATCTATTCTCATGATAAAGACTGGGATACTTTTGATAAAACAGCTAAGAAGTGTTTCGCTTTTGTACAAGAGAATAATCTTGATAATACAGACCTAGCCGCATCTCTTGCAGGCACAGTCGGATATTGCCTACTGCTTAACGGGAAGGCTAAAGCAAAAGATTATTTAGGTTATGCCCTTGATGTGACAAGAAAGAATGGAAATGATAATTCTGCAGAGTACTTTGGTGGTTTAGTAGTGTATTATTTAGCTTCATTCCTTGATGGTACACAAAATGAGAATACAATATCAACACTGACACAAGGATATAGAAATCTATACTTATCTAATGCTGCATACTATAACAATGCCGAACGAGAGAGTTTTGTAACAAGTCCACGATTTGCATCAATCAAGGATATTATCTTCTCCTCAAGAAGCAAAGGTGAAAAAGATGGCGAATTATATGATTTCCTTCTGTTTAACAAAGGCTTGCTTTTGGGCACATCACTAAGTTATGCAAAGGCTATTTACAATTCTGGAAACGAGGAGTTGATTTCTCAGTACGGAGAATTGGTCGAGATTAATAGATTCTTGAGTGGAGAAACGACGTCATCAATAGAATATACTACAGAAGACGCCAAGGTGCGAGCATCTGTTCTTGAACGAGAAATTACATTGTACCTTCGTCAAAATGGCGGTTATACAAACGAATTGAGCTATACTTTTAACGAGGTAAAAGGCTCGTTATCCGATCACGAGATGGCTGTAGAGTTCGTTTCATACATAAATTACGCTGAGAACTGTACGAATTATGCGGCCTTAGTTCTTATGAAGGATTTTGAAAAGCCGGCCTTCATCAAATTAGGTAAAGCAGAAGATATTGAGAAGTTTACATCACTTACACCAGACAAAATATATTCAGAGTCACCAGTATCACAAGACCTCTATGACAAAATATGGTCGCCTATAATAAGTTCGTTCCCATCCGTAAAGAAGATTATCTTCTCTCCAGCTGGAATATTGAACAAGTTGGCGATTGAACAACTCTACAATGGAAAGAAAAGAGTCTCTGAATCGTATGAACTTATGCGAGTAACATCGACAAGAGAGATCTGTAGAAGAATGCCTCAATATGAATACGCGTCAGCCGTTTTATATGGAGGCTTGAAGTACGATGAGGATATAGATACAATGATTGCTGAGAGCCGCAGTGTGCGAGGTGACAATGTTTATACTACTGAAAGATTTAGAGGAAATACTTCAACAACTACTCGTAGTGGTTGGGATTATTTGCCAGGTACACTTAGTGAAGTTAACGAGGTGTCATCAATCATATCTAAAGGAAATGTCAACCATAGTCTATACTCCGCTGAAAAAGGAAATGAAGAATCTTTCAAGGCTTTATCTGGTAGTAGATTCGACATTCTGCATATAGCAACCCATGGTTTTTATTTGTCCGAAAGTCAGGCGTCGAGGAATGACTATTTTGCATCCAATCCTTTTATGAGTAATAATACAACTGCAAATACATCATCGCTTTATCGATCTGGTCTGATGATGTCAGGAGGAAATAAAGCGTGGACTGGGGAAACAATACCTGACGGAATAGAGGATGGTATCCTTTCTGCATCTGAAATCTCAAATCTTGATTTTAATAGTTGCGATATCGTGGTTCTTTCTGCTTGTGAAACTGGATTGGGCGAAATTACAGATGAAGGTGTGTTTGGATTGCAGAGATCATTTAAGATTGCCGGTGTGAATACGATTATCATGAGTTTGTGGGAGGTAGACGACCAGGCAACCTCATATATGATGCAGAATTTCTACAAGAATCTCGTTAAGGGTAAGAGTAAGAGAGAGGCCTTTTCTATAGCTCAAGCAGAGGTTAAAAAGAAATATACTGATCCTAGATATTGGGCGGCGTTTATTATGCTGGATTAAAGCTATCATCACCTTTAATACTATTATTATAAGAGTTATGCGGTACATTTATTTATTCTCAATAGTTGCCTTTTTGATATCATGTTCATCACCTAAACATGATATCAGAAGGTTTACCTCACCAGATAATAGCTTCTCTATCGAACTACCATCATCATTCTCTAACATTAGAAGGGAGGACCTTTCAACTATCTTTATCTCGGACAGTTTGGGAAAAGAAGAATTTGTTAAGATAACTTGTCTTAGGGATAATGATACATGTAGACTGGCCTTCAGGAACGATAACTGTCAATGGAAAGATATTTTCAGTTCAGACGAAGATATTGTTCTTAGGAATCATCTCTATTCTTTTAAAAGAAAGGTGGGAGAGTTTTATTATATATTTGAAACAAATGTAAGATTTTCTAAACAGGAGGTCATATCTATCTATAATTCAATATTACGATTGCACACATCTAACTCATATCAAGATGACAGACGTGCTATTGGTCCTATTATGTTTGGCAGTAACTATTCTGAATTTTTAAAACAGAGAAAGGAATTTTTAGCCAACTATCAGACCTTATACGAATATCCAATTAGTGATGTGATTCCGACATTTGTTGACGGAAAGGTCGCGGCAGTAAAAGTTTACGGTAAACGAAAATTATCAGAAGGTGTGAATATGATGATAACACAGTGGGCAATTTTATATGGTAGTAGCGATAAGTTTACCACAATATATTCTAAAGGGTTCTCAGAAGGTGTTTTTGTTGACGAATATAGGACTGTGATTGTATCCGAAGGGTGGTTTGAAAAAGGATCTTATGATGATGCTACAAAACAATATTATTTTGTACCAAGTATATATATAGAAGATTCATATGTTATGGACCTTGCACGAGAAGCGTTAGTACGAGCAGAATCTGACAAAATGAGAAACGAAAGAGAACGAGGAGCAGAAGCAATATAGGCCATGTGAGGTCTTTGGGGTAAATACGAAGGAATCCTATATTTCATCGAAGAGAACTTATGGTTACCTTTTGAAAATATTGTCATAAACGTATAAAGAAATTTTAAAACTTTACACGTTATGAAATATTTTGTTACTCTTATGTTTGTTATCTTTGCTTGCCTTCCTGCAGGCGCTGCGAATTATTCATCTCCAGGAGAGGCATTCTTTTGCGGCTTTATGGAAGTGATTCTCTTTGGCGGTATTGCGTTTATCGTTAGCCTTGTGAAGAAAAACAAGAAAGATACAAATGAATAATAGCATGAGAAGAATATACACAATAGGTCACTCAAATGGCAGTCATGAGGAGTTTTATGAACTTTTAAGATTGGCAGACATTAATTGCATCATCGATGTTAGATCAGTACCTGCAAGCTCATATTCTCCTCAATTCAACAAGGAACCTCTATCTGTATTCTTAAAGGCACGCAATGTCTTGTATCTTCATTTCGGGGAAGAATTCGGAGCGAGAAGAACTGATAGTATTGTCGATGGTCAGGTCAACTTTAAAAAGGCTGTTACTACTGTTAAGTTCCAAAAGGGCTATGAGAGAGTTTTGAATGGTCTTGACCAGGGCTGGAACATTGCTATTATGTGCTCTGAAGCTAATCCTGTGTCATGTCACCGTTTTTCAATGATCTCAAGGTATTTCTATGACAATGGCGTTGATGTGCAACATATACTGCATTCCAAAGAGGTACGCGGCCATCAAGAACTTGAGCAGGAAATGATTCAAGGTATGCTCTCAAAGAGGAACAGTAAACTTCCTGAGGTTGATCTTATGTTTATGACATATAGTGAAGAGGATCAGAGACAGGATGCCTATAGAATCAAGAATCTTGAGATTGGATATAAACCTGGTGAAAGCCAAGAATTTGAAGACTGATATGATTACATTATATACAATTGGATTTACCAAGAAGTCAGCTGAGAGATTTTTCTCTCTATTGAAAAAAGCAGGAATAAAGAAGTTGGTTGATATTCGGATCAACAACTCGAGTCAGTTAGCTGGATTTGCAAAGGGCAAGGATTTGGAGTTCTTTGTCAAAGAACTCTGTGGTGCAACTTATTCTCATATAGTGGACCTCGCACCTACCAAAGAGTTGCTCAAAGACTATCAGGATAAGGTTGTCGATTGGAATGGTTATGTTTCAGTTTTTAATAAACTGTTGAACACAAGACATGCATCAAAGCGATTCCCGGTCGAATCCTTTGATAACGCATGCTTCCTTTGTACGGAGGAAACACCTGAAAATTGCCATAGGAGACTTGTCGCAGAGTATCTTCAGAAAGAAAATCCAGATAAAGAAATACGGATTATACATTTGAAGTAATCTTACATTCATACTTTTTGATGACGTCGTCCCGGCTTGCAAATAGCAAGTCGGGACGATCTTCATTTGTCCCATCAAGAAAATTGATTTATGTGCGGTTACCTTTCAGGAGATTCATCATAAACATTCAAAAGCAAGTAAAACTGATAATGATGAATATGATGGAAAAGTATTTTGTATGCATGGCCGTTTCTTACAAGTATGGCGGAAAGTGCATTGGAGGTGTTGAATTGGAAAGAAATCCTCGCACTCGTTCCTACTCAATCGTAAAAGTTAATGGATTGCCTAAATGGGTAAGACCGGTCACTAAGGGCACTGCCCACGGAGAAATTCCCAATTATATATCTGAGCAGTTTCAAGTTATGGACATCCTTAAGATTGAAGATGTGCGAGCATGTCCTGATTGTGCACAAAGCGAGAATTTCTATTTCTCAACAATATCAAAAGTCGGTAGAGCCAACAGTAATGTAAAGACATTGGATATGTTGTGTGATTCATATCATGGGCTGATTTTTGGGAATCGAGGACGTGCTGTAGCTCCTGAATCCTATGCAAGTTTAGGATATTCCCTGATGCTAATAAAGCCAGAGGGCGTCAGATTCTTCATGGAAAATAGATACAACTCAGATGTTCAAAGATTGAGGGTAAGTTTCACCTATAATGGCCATGAGTATAATCTGCCGGTTACTGATCCTGAAATATGTCAGAGAGCATCAAATGGAGTGAACCACTTGAATAATAGTAGTTCATATTATCTAACACTGTCACTAGGCGTAGAACATGAAGGATGGCATTCTAAGTTAGTCGCAAATGTAATATCAATGTAAATTTCAATATTATGAAAAAATTAATTCTCTCAATTTTAGTAGTTCTGGCTGCCATTTGTGCAAATGCACAATCGCGATCATCTGTTACAACTGTGAATTTGAATCTAAGAAATTCAGCAGACATCACATCATCAGTTATTGGCGTTATTCCTTCCGGAACCGAAGTAACAGTATTGGGCTCAAATAATGATTCTTGGTCCCTAGTAGTATATGATGGTAAAATCGGTTGGTCTCGATCTATCTACTTAAGACCTAACTATAACAAACCAACAGGTCCTGTGACCTATTATACAAATTCTAATGGTGAACGCGTACAATCTCCAACTCATTATTCTTCTGCCCCTCGTGGCGCAACTGCAAGATGCGTAGATGGTACTTATAGTTTCAGTAAAAGTAGGAGGGGTACATGTTCACATCATGGCGGAGTAGCAGAGTGGTTATATTAACAGATCAGATAGAAAAGGTATGAAAACACGTTACATTCTAGAGTTTCAACTCATTCCGAAGTTAGTTGGTCTATTCAATAGAGGGAAGGCAGAGTTATTCAAGGTAGTAGAGCCTAAAGTATGGGGCGAATTATTAAGGAAAGCCGGAATGAATGACTTTAGTCATAGAGGATATAGTAAATCATTCTATAGGGATGAACATGGTAAATTTTATATCATGATTACCTGTCCTGAACCACAATTACCAACGCAAGTCAAGTACATGATATTTGTCATTAAAGGTGTTGGATCGTTGAACATGAATAGTTGTGAAGGCTCAATGGAATATTTTACATTGGAGAAGAGTCTGGGCTTTTATGCTGTATGTTCTCCAGGAGAAGGATTTCATTCCAATTGTGGCTCGATGGAGGGAGAACCCACTTCGTCAGATTTTCTCTACAGAATTTCCTCTGGTAGTCGAATGTTTCCCATAGAGTGTGATGATTCTTCAACTACAAAAAATAACAGATTAGTGAAAAATATCCTAATCATCTGCTTTGCAATTGCTATAACAATCGCAATTATTGCCATGATATAAATCGTTTAAACTTAAGAGATTATGCAAAAGAGAACAAAAATCATTATGGGTGCTTCAGTATGGGCTGTCTTTGTGTCAATTATAATTTTTGCTTTTGCTGCAAGTTGTTCTCAAGAGGAGCCAATTGCAGAAAAGCCTTCACAAGAAGGACTGCTTCTTAATGACGATTTAGTTGCCATCAAAGAAGATGATGGGAATATCACTATAAAGAATACAGAAACAGGAGAGGTGACAGCCGAAAAAATTAACTTCGATTGGACTTCGTCGTCGCCAAATGACTCACTAGGCGTATTTTGTTCGAATGGGAAGAGAGGTTACTATAACTCATATACCGGTAAGATCGTTGTCGAAGCTCAATATCGTCGGGCATGGATTTTTTCTGAAGGACTTGCAGCTGTACAAAAGAACGGTCATATTGGTTTTATAAATAGAAAAGGCGAAGTTGTTATACCATTCAGATATCCTTATCATGGTAATCCTCTTTCGGAATTCGTTTTCCGTAATGGGCACTGTATTGTAGCAGATACTACAGGCAAATGCGGTATCATCAACCGTCAAGGAGATTGGGTGATCCAACCTAAATATGACAATATTGATGCATACGATGAATATGTAATTGCTTCCAGTGCAGGAATAAGAAGACAATTGACATATAACGAAAAGGTTATCAATTCTTTCGTTGTAGATAATATTTTAGCATTGACATATACAGAAAAAGAAAGATATGAAAATAAGGACGGGGAAATAGTTTACTTAGACAAAGAGGTTAAAACAGGTCTATTCTCATACAAAGTTGGAGGACGTTGTGGACTGATGGATTCCAATTGTCGTCGCCTGACAGAACCATTATATTCAAGAATTATTGCAGTTGACAAGAATATGTATAGAGCATTACTATTGGATAGTTATTCTGAGGTTATTCTTAATGCTAAAGGGGAGGTTATGAAGTGATGAAAAAAATTTGTGAGATTGCTCTAATCTACATTCCGACGGTTTTTCTAGTGTTAAGCGTTACCTGTGTGTTAGCTTATAGATGGACGCCTATAAAATGGACCCCACTTATGTTGATCAGAACAATAGAGAATTGGAATTCAGATAATTATTTTAATAGGCAGACATGGATATCGAAAGAGGAGGTTAGTCCAGTACTGATTGATGCTATCCTGCTAGCAGAAGATCAACGATTCTATTCTCATAATGGATTTGACTTGATTGAGTTAGAAACAATGAAGACTGACCACGCAAATTATGGAAAAGAAATTAGGGGGTGTAGCACAATCTCTCAGCAGGTAGCAAAGAATTGCTTCACATTTGGTAGCCATACTGTATTGAGGAAGGCAATAGAAGCATATTATACTGTACTTATCGAACTTCTATGGGGGAAAGAAAGGATTTTGGAAGTTTATCTGAATGTCGCAGAAACAGGACAAGGATTATTTGGTGTTGAAGCTGCGTGCCAGAGATACTTCGGAACAGATTCATCTAATATCTCAATATCTGATGCTGCTGCCTTGGCTTGCGTTTTACCCAAGCCACTTACTAGAACACCAAATACAGTTTTATATATACATCCGTTGAAACATGCTACAATAGCAAAAGAACTAGGAAAAAGATTAAGTAAATAATAACTATAACATTATGAAAAAGAAAACAACCATGATCGTAACATTGACCATCGCAACTATTTCTCTTCTCATAGGATGGGCTATTGGGAAAAGGGACTCTTTTAAGGAAAAATCAACAGAGCAGTTAATGACGAATTTAGAAGATTCTGTAAAGATTGCAGATAGAGTACTAAACCTAATCATTCTTGACGAAAGTGGATCCATGAGCGGATTAGAAAAAGAGTCCGTTGATGGCGTAAATGAAACGTTCCAAACTATTCGGGCTGAATATGAAAAGTTTAAGGAGCAGAAACAGCTCGTTACATTCGTGACATTCTCACGTAAAGGAGATATGATTTATCGAACAAAATATAATTTGACAGATATTGAAAAGGTGACAGCTTTCGAAGAAAATGATTATCAACCAGATGGAACTACGCCACTATATGATACAATGGGGAAATTTTTGACTGCATTGGAAAAAGAAGCTACTGATAATGATATTGTACTTGTGACTATAATCACTGACGGTCGTGAAAATTCTTCACGAATATATAATAGTGAGAAGCTACATTCATTGATTTCACGTCTGGACGAAAAGAATTGGGTATTTACCTATTTAGGAGCGAATCAGGATGCTATACTTGAGGCACAAAAAATAGGAATTGAGAACGCCATGAATTATAACTCAGATAAGACGGGCACAAGGGAGATGTGGGAAAAAGAGAAAAAATCTAGGAGCCGCTTCATGGAATACGCTAGAACAGGAACCGCAAAAGAGCGCCTCAAGAGAGGTTACTTTGAGGAGTAATAAAGTTAAAACTATAAACAATCTACATTAAAATGACACAATTGCTAATTATTTATGGGATTTGCACAATTATCTCAATTGGTTTGTTCGTAGCATTTTGCTTTAGTCCCAAATCACAGATTTATCGACATAAAGTCTGGCATGTGATGCTAGTCGCTCTACTGTTCATTACGTTTTCTCCAGTGGTTATCCTGGCTGTAATATATGTCATAATTGAAGGCTGTATCAAAAAAGTATATTATAGAAATCGGCCAAGACCAATACCTGAAAAAATAAGGCATTGTTTAAAAGATGGATTGGTTGTAAATGAAAAAGGAGAACTTGTTCAGATTGAAGAATATAATGCCCTGCATAACACTTCATATAAATTGGAAGATGTTTATGGACGGAAAAAGTCTAAGAAGGAAGAAACTATATGTAATGATTTTGTGTAATATGACAGAGATTTTAAAATACGAGACTTATGTATCTGGAGATCGCAAAGCTCTACATCACTGGAGAGATGAAATAAATGATGTGCTTCAAGAAATAGGATATACGCTGGATATTGATAAAGAAACCACATACTTCCAAGATAAGAAGGGTAATCAATTTGAGATATTTATTGGTCCCAAGGCTCAGGCAGAAGTATTGCTATTGCAAGAGTTTGATGAAAACAAATTTGTAAGAGGCCACTATCTTGTGTGTGCATTAGAGGTAATGCTTAAGTGCTTTGGAACAAAAGTATATTGCTTTTTGAATCCTTTTAGGCTCGGTTTCGCCATTGATTTTCTATATAGTTCCAAAGAGGCATTCAAAGAAATGATCCAGGAGTATATCGTCCTCGCAATTAGAGCCAGAGAAGAAATGAATTTGAAGCTTATGGAAAATGATCAAATCAACTAATTTTATGTATATGGAAATTAAAAAAATTGAACAAATCTCCACTAAAGCTGGAGTCGTTATGTTAGGACTGTTGGCGGTGTTCGGAATTCTAGGTAGCTTAGAGATTGTTTTTGACATTGATTACTTCTGTAGTAGGCGAGCTGCAGATATATGGACAGCTATACCCTTAATCACATGTGTACTTATCTTCTGCTGCTTTCTAGTCTCAACAATGTTGAATATATCAAGGATTGCAGAAAGTGTTGAAACAATGATAAGTCAGCATAAAGGTCGGCAACAGATAGAACAATAAAAATAAAATTTTGTGGTTACCTTTTTCAAATGCCAGCATTAACGTATAGAAACAACAATAAAAACATCAAGAATTATGAAAAAGATTATCATTTCACTGGCATTTGTATTCGCAACTATGAACGTGTTTGCACAGAGCTACATAGGCTCGTCATCTTCTAGAACAGATATTTTCGGTAATACGACAACAGTGCATACTGATTCGTATGGAAGAACAACCGGTTACTCTACCTCTAGTACAGATATTTTCGGTAACACTACTACAGTTCATTCTGACTCGTACGGAAGGACTATAGGAACAAGCACAAGTTCGACAGATATATTTGGCAACACAAACACCAATCACTGTGATTCATATGGTAGATCAGTGGGACATTCAACCACAAGCTCAGATATATTCGGTAATACAACGGAATATCATACAGATAGCTATGGCCGCAGTACAGGATCTTCATATTCATCGTCGAACATGTTCGGAACAACTACAACCCATAGTGATTCATATGGCCGCAGCATTGGTTCTAGTTCAACATCAAGCGATATATTTGGAACTACGACCTCCTCTCACTATGGGGACAGCGGATTATCAATCTGGAGTTATTAATGATTCATTCATAGAACCTTACTTTTGCTAGTAAGGTTCTATACGTTCCGTCATAACATAAATCAGAAAAAATGTGTGTACAAAATAAATTGAGAGAGAGAATTGAACTATGTACAGGTTGCCTAGCAATGATAATCCTCCCTTTATTATATATGATATTTTTTGCATTGCTAATGGTGGCAGGTGTTAAGTTATTTGAATGGCTAGAGCCGGTTATAATATTTTGTTTGAAAGTACTAGGAATTGTAATAGTTGGAGTTATAGTAATTGCTTTATTATACTGGGCATGGCAACTCATAGGACAATCAATTAAAGAAATTGAAGGCAGACCGATTCTAACTAAAATGAGAAATGCTATTTTTACTTTGGTGGTTGTAGCAGCAATAATATCAGGATTTAGCATTTGTTGTGTGACATGCGTCGATTCCTTTGATAGTGGTTATGAAGAGTATAATCCAGATGCTGATCACCTGAGACCGGATAGATATTAACAAGTTAGAATTCGATATGAAAAATACACGAGAATACAAGATCTTATCTTGGAAAGACATTGGCACAATTGAACATATTGACATTTTGGCTTTCACTACAGAAGGTGGATGTTTTAAACTTATTACCCGTGACAAGCAGTTATATATAAGTCACGGTTGGCAGAAGATTGAAATAGACAAAGTTCTCCCTGCTTATGAAGATATAATCAATTCTATCCGAACTGGACAACCGATACGCCAAGATTGGATGATATTGAATTTAGGACTTGGAAATAAAGTTTATATTACAAGCGAACTGCGGAAATATGTGAGGATTAGTAACGTAAGTCCTAGTCAACTATACCGTGAATGGGAAGCATATGTTCTTGATGGTATTACAAGATTAGATAATCATTATGAATATTGGAAACAGACCAATCCCAATAGGGTGGCTCCAGATTATGTAGAATCACTTGCTGATAATGAGGTTTTCGTATTTGGAAGCAATATATTAGGATTTCACGACAGTGGAGCAGCAGAGGTCGCTCATATGAAGTTTGGTGCCATTTATGGGGAATATTCTGGTCATCGAGGTCAATCATACGCGATTCCAACAGACGGAGTTCCATATAGCAAGACGGCTAGTCTGATTTATAAGTTCATAAGGTATGCGGAATCACATCCGAACTATAAATTCATAGTAACTAAAATTGGATGTGGCATAGCAGGATATTCACCCTCTCAGATTGCACCATTCTTTGCCCCGGCAGCCGGTGTTGGAAACATACTATTACCATTAGACTTTTGGAACTATATAAGGTAAATTATCTTGCAAATCGATTCGCCTTATGTAGATTTCAGCCTTTTGCTGATATGCTTCCAGTATACCGTTAACCAATAATCTAGAAGAAACATGAAGAAGTTTAACATACTTTTTGCAACTATAGTTATAACTCTCAACCCATTCTGCTTTTCTTTGCATGCAGAAGATTCTTTCCCTCTTATCAAGAAAGAAAACCAGCTGACTATTGTACGTAATCTTAGTAGTACTTTGTATGAAATGGCTCAAGCATCATTACCCATAGGAGGAGATACTGAGACTTCTTGGGCCATATCAGAGGTGGGAAAGTTACATCAAGATATCACAACGAAGAAACTCCCATTCCTTCAGCAAATGACAATGATTTATGAAATGATTGGCTACTTTTCATATGGAATGAACTATGCAATAAGTAATTTCGGATTGTATTCATGTCCTACTGAGTCGAATCATGCATTACACTCAATGCACGTATGTGATTCTCTCGTTAACAATGTTAAGGAATCAGGTTATAATGATATAATGACAATTGCGGATTTAGCCGGACATTCATACTATTACACACAATTATACCTGTTCATCTTTAACAAGGTAAACGGCAATGATGAATATCGTGATCGTGACTTTCAATATCCATTAAAAAATCTTGGTTTGTTGAGAGATGTTCATGAGAATAGGGTATTTAGCGAAAATGACTTTCTAAAAGCATACTTCGTTCTGGATGCCGTATGTTTCTTTAAGACATTCTGTTCGCTTTCAAGTTGGTTCTCATCTTCAGAAGAACAGTATAACAATAACAGATCGAAAATTATTGAGTATGCTACATATCTTGACCAGATATCTACACCTGTTTTTAAAACGATCTATGCAGATGATAAGGGTTTCCTGACTATGACTGATGAGGAGTTCGAGAGTTTTATGCTTAAGTCTGCAGAGATGAAGGTTGACATCATGCAGATGATTACTGAAGGTATGAAACAAATAACGCAGAAGTAAGTGTACCAAGGATGTATTTTGTTTAATAGGGGAATATATATGAAGATTTTACTGAAACTTCTAAAAGGAATTATAGGCATAGTCGCATTAATAATTTTCTTGCTGATTATGGTATTCAAATGTGAAGAGAATAGAAGTGTAGATGATGTTTTTAAGTGTGTGGATGAGAGACTCGGTATAGAACGTAATGACTATCGCATTCATGGACGTGCTGCTAGACTATTTGTTCTGCAAGATCCAAGTGCCCTTCAAAAGATTAAACTAAACAAAAGTGGTCGTGAAAAAATTGAGCAATACATACTACACTATCAAGATACTCTAGAAAGTTTATATGTCCCAGAATCTATTCGTAGGTATTATAAACCTGTGTTTGATAGGGCGAATACTCGTTTAAGCAATAATCTTCCTGATAATTTAGACTTAGATATAATTTCTGAAATCCTTGAAGATAGTGATGAAGCATATATTCGTATGCAGACATCACAAGTGGATAGATATTTTGAACAATTCTGTTGGCTTGGAGGGGACTACTGGAAGATTATTGTCGATAGAAATAGAGGTATAATCTACCGTGAATATGGCAGTATTTAATCAGTTTGAAGACTGTTGCTGAAATATTTAAGAAATTCTTAAAGTGTATGAAACGATTTATTGAGGCACAAGAACAACATTACCAGCTTGCACTTGATGAAGTGCAGACTGGTAAAAAGCAGAGCCATTGGATATGGTATATATTCCCTCAAATGCGTGGACTCGGACATAGTTATTTCTCTCACTTATATGGAATACGCGACCTGGAGGAAGCCGAAGAGTATATGAACCACGAGGTTCTAGGAAAGAGGTTACGGGAGATAACAACAGCTTTACTTGCACACGAGAATTGTACGGTAGAGGAGATATTCGGTGATCTTGATGCGATGAAAGTCAAGTCGTGCATGACATTGTTTGACATTATAAGCCCTAACGATATTTTCTCTGATGTCATAAAGCGATTTTATCAAAGTAGCCGATGCGAAAAAACATTGAGGCTAGTATCTAAGATGTAGTTATACGATAATACCACCTTGCTAGAATACAGATATATGAAAATGCAGGCTATATACATCCAGCCAATTTGGGACAAAGAAGGCCTTTCGGCTGGTTTAAGAAAAGGGGAATATTACGATGTGGAATTTGCTATTGTCAGAAGATCATCGACTTCGATATGTCTTAAGGGATTTGAAGGTTTATTCAACTCTGTACTCTTTAAATACAAACTCAATGGCAACGAGGTAAATATAGTAGAAGATGCCAGACCATTGCTAAAAAGAACAGCATGGGGTTCTTATATGACTACTCTAATTAGATATAGAGATTCTTCAGATGATCGTCTGATTAATATCAGAAACTATGTCTCTGAAGAGGCAATAATTTACAGAAATTTACTATCTGAACCAAAATAGATATAGTTTGGTCGGCAGCTTATTAATGTATGGTACATGTAGTGTATACCTCAAGTCTAATTTCCGTTAAATAAACACATAAGTTTAGGATTTATTGATAACTTTGCACTGTCAGGTTTGTCGTCCTAGCTCAAACGGCATGTATACCGGTTCCGGTCTTTTCTCAGGTTTTCCGTCCTAGCTCAAACGGTCGGCATATTCTGCCTATGCCGTCTATGAAGGCAGTCATGTTTATAACCTGATATCATGACAGTTACATTAAATGTACTTATCACTTTGACCAGCTCGGGAAAGATCTTTACAGTCTGGTCTGAACCTATTGCAGGCATCACAGGGATAGATATGACCATTGGTGCCGGATTCACCATCACAGATGCCGTGGATGACTGGTATGAGAAGCTTCCGCCATACTTCTTCATTGACGACGAGAACAGCGTCTATAAAGAACGCCTCAAATATAAGATCAAGAGACCCCTCATGGTCGAGAAAGGGGAGTATCCACGTGTATTCAAGGTCAGCTGATATGGATGTCGAAGTATTTGTGGATGAGATCATCCTGGATGACTCTCCTGTATATGTGGTATATCCTGAAGATGAGATATACGCTGAAGTAGTTGGTGTCGCGGAATCCAAAGAAGAAGCCTGGAGCGACTTTGCTGATTCCTTTAATCAGATGATGTATAGCGACAACGGAATACAGATCCTTATTGAAGCATAGAAAGCGACAGGGCCGCAGCATTTGCGACCCTGTCTTTGCTTACTTCAGATCTTCATGGATTGCTGCGGTGTATCCATACCTTGGTCCAGAGCCGCAATCAGTGTCTTGTCCTTGGTGTTAGCTACATCCTCATTAGCCACATCTATATTGACCTTCCTATCATTTCCGCCAATACCCACACCTTCATCAAGGCAGAACTGACCAATGGACTCCTTGATGGAATCAAATGAGATACTTTGGAAAACGGACTCAGTCCTTTCTCCGAACCATTCCATCGGTCCGAAGTCTCCTCCCTGATCAATTCTTAAAAGCCCTGAATTCGGATCAATGCCAACAGAACCGGCGAAGATATCACCTTTGAAGATCTCGATCTTGTCATGATAGATGACAGGGTAGTAGGCATGTGCGAAATGAATATCTCCTTCTCCTACATATCCTACCTTTTCATACAGTTCTGCTTTAACCGCCCTTGCATAATCCACTAACTCACAGAAGTTCTTACGTGCAGAAATCCTTGACTCTTTATCAGGAAGAGTTTCACCCTCCATGGTAACGGCAGTCCTGAATTCTCCGTTCTGGAAGTAGATGGTGCGGATCTCAGGACGTTTCTTCTCTACATAGGTACCGTCCTTCTCCTGCTTGCACATTTCATTGTAAACCGGCCGCATCTTCTCGGGTTTTATGAACTCTATATCGTTGCCAAATCTTCCCTTAAGCCCAGCAATCAGTTCCTTGCGATGTGGATCAACGACAAAGATTCTATTACCTTCAGGAGTCTTAATGATATGGAATGCCAGATCATTACTATGTTCGACCTTCTTTGCCGGTTCCTCTGCAGGCTTTTTCTTCAGTGACACCTCAAAGGACTCCATCGTGTTCTTCAGGTCTGTCTCCAATTGCTTGCTGCACTCCTTGACAATCTCTTGAGGAATCTCCTTATAGAATGCCTCTGCTAGTGCTCCTGCCATGGATGCAATCGTCGTGGAGTCTCCGCCAAAGGCGACAGCTCTTCTGACCACATCCTCAAAGCTATTTCCCTCAAGGAAGGCTCTCAGTGCAGCCGTGAGGGTGTTCATGGTAGAGTAGTCTATCCTGCCCGTTTCCCTATAGTAGAATTCCCCGGTAGGCTCTCCGTTGATCATCATGTCCTCTCTCTGAGCGCCCATGAGAATTGCCTTCATGTCCGCTTCCGGTATTGTGAAGTCCAGTCCGTAGTCATTCTCCATAGCAAATCGGATATCATCCTTACTGCGCCCATGTTTTGCCTCCCATATGGCCATGGTAAGTGCTTCAGCTCCCTTGATGCAGTCGGGATGATTATTGGTAAGCTCCGCGCTCATCCTGGCCAGATCGATGGCTTCCTTCAGGTCATCTATACCCAATGGAATGGGTGACACCCTCGCCACAGCGTCGTTGGTATCCCTACTGAATGGCAAATACAAGTCACTCTGACACCATATCTTCATGGTAGGGGAGAATCCGCAATCAGGATACCGGTTATACGCCTCCTGCATGCAGGAGATGAAGGTTCCCCTGCGGTGGCCGGGATCAGTTGCAATCCACTTGGCTATCGCAAGGGTCATGACAGTAGTATCAGTCACCTTAGGGAAGTATGTGATATTCTGCCCATCATGATGACCACGGACGTCTGCAAACATCTCAAAGGAGGCATCCTTCGCGTTCTTTCTCTCGTATGGAGACGCTATGATGTCCCCAGCTACAGCTCCAAGCATACTATCCCATCTTCACTGACTGTCGTTTGCCTTTCTTCTGACCCTCCTTCATGGAGTTCTCCACCTGCTGCTTGACCTGTGGGTCCACCTTCAGCTCCTTGGAGTACTTCATGTCAAGACCTGCCTTCTGCGCCTCCTTGAACCATGTCGGATGACAGGTCACAACCTGACGCTGAGCGGCATCGAACTGCACGCAGCAGGTAAACCTCTCTCCGTCGCGTTTCATGCCGGTAATCGCAATTGCCTTACCCTCTGAGAGTGCCTTGGCCTGCTCGTCTGTGAATGTGACTCCATAGATGCCCTTGCCTCTGGAATGACCCTTGTCATCAAGCAGCATGGCCTTGACCTGCTCCACAGGCATTCCTACGACTCGGTTGGTTGGCTGGTGGATAGATACCAGGAACTCCTGCTTGCGTCCGTCCACCTCTATTGCGATAGGACGACCACCATTGGCATTTGCAAGACCATAGCGGGTGTTCTTGCTGTTGTCTTCCCAAGAGGTCCTCTCTGTGAGAGCTTCCTTTACCTTCTGGCTGGTGATAGGCTGGTTGTAGAGATAGAGCTGATCGTTAGGGGTCTTGGCCTTCTCCATTGTGAAGAGCTTGACGGCCCACTCCTGGTTCTCACCCTGCGGGTATGCTCTGAGCGAGAAGAGACCGGTCAGTTCCCTGGTACTTCCGTACACCAGGTCGGTCATCTGTCCGTAGGCGAGCTGCATTGCAACTGCTGGGTTCTTCATGATTGTTTCCTTTGAGATACCGTACTTTTCCTTCAGGTTATCCCAGTTGATCTTGTTCAGTCTGTTCTGAACATCATTTGGTAATGTAATTTCCATATGAATGTGATTTATGGGTTGATGTCTTGGCAATCAACATCTCGTTGTAGTCCTTGTACCCATCAAAAAGGTGGGACATACTCACTACACGAGTGTCATCATTCACACAGAAACATTCAATCTGGGCTGCAGCATCTGAGCCGGCCCTGTCGTTATCAAGATAAAGGTGTATCTCCTTATGAGAGGAAAGGAACTCCAATGCTCTCTTTAGGTTGGATACACTGTTAAGTACGCATATATCGCATGGCAGCTGATCTATTCCCTGATCTTCTATCCATGACAGGAAGTCGAAGAATCCCTCGAATACAGCCACGGTATCTGCCTGTTCTACTCCCGGTATGATGGAGATATCGCTAGCAGAGCATTTCTTTACAGAATTCGAGCGAAGGACATACCCTCCGGATTGATTTATAAATCCTATCGCTGCATGCTTGAAGTTGGGAGAATAGACACTATGGTAAATAACCTGTACGCAGTAGCGGTCCAGCGTCTCCTTGGATATGCCTCGTTCTGAAGCATACCGCAGCAGGCTCCTCCTTCTGAATTCCTTTGCGATATGATCTATTACGATGCTCCTCTCGGGTTCTTTCCTTGCAGATGAAGGGGAGCGGTATGCATATGACGGAATGAAGGAGGTGTTCATCTGTGCAAGGATGTCGAATGCTTCCTCGTTGCTGCATCCTGATAGCTTGACAATAAGTGACAGCACACCGCCTCCCTCGGCAAAGCCGAAGTCATACCATACGTTCTTTCGTGGATTCACATGAAATGAACGGTTGGTCTCTTCCCTGAATGGGGAGAAGTAGTGATAGGTCCTGTCATGGCTTGTATCCTTGCCGTAAAACGACAGGACTGCCTCGATAGGAGTCGAAAGGAGAACACCCTTCTCTTCATATGTATAGCTAGCCATAAGAATCTAAATCGTTCGTTAAATGTTACTAATTATTTGTTAAATAAAAATATTTACATACATTTGCAGCACTATTGCAAGGAAAACGAATACTGTTGTTAAATATTTTCAAGGACAAAGTTAAGAGAAACTAATTGTTTTTGCAACTTTTGACCTAGTTCTTGATGAAATGCTCACTAAAAATGCGTACTAATGCGAACAATCCTGAGAGCAATTATCAGGATGGTAAGTGGAATCTCACACATCTGAAGTTCCTTACCGATTTCATGGAGGAGACGGGACTCACTACAGCTGCAATCGCTGAAATGGTTGGAATCTCCAGACAGGCAGTCTACTACTGGTTCAAGAAGGACGAGGTCAGACTCTCGATGATCTATAAGCTCTTTAAGGCTTACAACTACAAGATCGAGTTCGACTTCATCAAGGAAAGACCTCTGGAAGGGGAGCCTGCAAGGGTTGAAATGGAGGTAGAGAGGGAGAAGCTTCCTGGAGACAAGAAGCTTGAATTCCTGGCCAGTGCACTGAAGAGGTATAATATCTCAAGAGAGGATGTACAGGAGAAGATGAATATCGGCACTACAACCATCTATTACTGGCTTAGCCATGATGATGTATTCATCTCATACATGTACAAGTTTGCAGAGGTGACCGGCCTGAAGTTCGCCATCAGGATCACGCCGAACAAGAACACAAAGTAAAACACTTAAATATTGAAGAACATGAAAGAATTAGTAGCAAAGATCAACGAGCTCTACGCTGCATTTGCTGTAGATGCTGAGGCTCAGGTTGTTAAATCAAACAAGGCAGCAGGTGCCAGAGCAAGAAAAGTTTCGCTCGCTCTTGAGAAAGAATTGAAAAATTTCAGAAAGGCATCGCTCGAGGCTACAAAGTAATTGTAGTACAGCAAGTTAAGGGGCAATCTCAGACGAGATTGCTTTTTTTTATTTGCACATGTGACCTTGCTCACTCTGTAATCAAAGATACTCACGGAGCAGGCTAGAAGTACAGACATCGAAAAGGCCCTTAAAGTGCATGTGATTCAGGTTGAAACTTTTGTGTTCCGGCTTCAATGGAAGCTATACGCATAGATTCTGGAAATTCAATCTATCTGAAGGCGTAGGTATCAGGGTTTCAGCGCGACTTTGCTCACTACGTGATTAACGGAGATTATGAATCTATAAGTCAGGATCTGAAGTGAAATTTAGTAGGGAGATAAAAATTATTCAATCACAATGCATTGATATTCAATAATTTTTACTATCTTTGTATGTGAATGATAGCGATATACAAAGTGACTAGAAATATCACTTTGCTGTCGAATCAAGATAACGGATAAATCAATAATTGTCTTGCTTTATCAATTAATATCCGTACCTTTGACAAACGCGATCATTCTATAACACCGAGTGTATTTGGGAAGTTATAACATTGAATATCAATGTGTTACGCCCAAATTTCGGGAACAAAAAGCTATATGCTTGATTTTCAAATAGTTACGTGTTACTGGAGTGGTAAAATCCTAACATATTGATAATCAATCACTTACAAAGATTACCTAAAGTAAATCTTTAGGTAATCTTTTTTAATAAAAACGTTATTCTAGGCCCTTCTGGGGCCGTTTTTCGTATTATTCAGATACCGTTTTTCGACCACGAAATTTTTGTTGGAAAAAATATAGTGTTTTTCAATGGTGGAACTGAGTAAGCGATTGCTGTCCACACTTGTATATCTTTGTCCATCTTTGTCTATCATTGTTTATCACACAATCTGATAACAAATGATATAGAATGAGTGTCATTGTCATATGGTTTAATTTTGAATTTTTAAACTAATGAATTATGACACACAAAAGACATTGTAGAGTCTGCGGCAGGGAGTTTCATACCGTGAGGTACAAGAACAGATACTGCAGCAGCAATTGCCAAAAGAAGGCAAAGGAATTCAAGTGTGAGGTGCCATCGGAACTGCAGGAAGATGGTACGCCGTATCTCTCGGCTCTTATGTACAACAAGGTCTGTCCGACCTGTGGCAAGGAATTTACAGCAAAGAAGAAGAACACAAAATTCTGTTCTCATCAATGCTCGAAATTATACAGACTGCATGCAACTGATCATGGACATGATATCGCGCTGAAAGGTAAGGCCGAAACATTCTTCAGCAAGGATACGGGCAAGGTGATTTACAGAAAACAGTGTTTGAACTGCGGACTTGAATTCGAAGCACAGCAGATCAACGCAAAATTTTGCAGCCAATCCTGTGCCAGGAAATATTCTCAGAATCAGCAAAGGCTTAAAAAACAGGAGCACTCGCTGGATCAACTCATCCATGCCAACGCATCCAAGCGGTTGGACTATTATAAAGCAAAGGAATATCTACGTCTATCTGAAGCCAGCGAACTGCTTGGGATTTCCAGCAAGACTATCAGAAGGTATGTCAATGACGGGTCATTGCCATCGATAAGGACAAAAGGGGTGATTCTTGTACCATCTTCGGCTTTGACCCGGATGTATATTGAGACCGTAAAATCGACCGGCAAGTCGGAGAAGTCATCTGCTGACTATAGTCCACGTCTGCATCAATATTTTTCAATCACAGAGGCTGCTTCGGCATTTAATATCAAGCGCAGTACAATCGAACACTATTTTAGAAAACGGAAACTTAAACACATCAAGGTAGGCCATACCAGATACTTTCTCTACTCAGACATCCAGAAACTTCTTGAAGATTATCGTCCTAATCAATATGCATCAATAAAGGAATGGTATACCGTAGAAGATATCATGAGAATATATAATATGGAGAGGGAGCAGGTCTATTGGTTTACAGAAAACCACAAGATACCACACAAGAAATGTGGAAAGAAGGCCTGTTATTCCAAGGTTCATGTTGATGAAATAAAGGGACCATCGCTTTTTGACAGATCTCAGTATTATCAGCCGGATGAGATATGCCTGAAGTATAATCTATCTAAGGATAGAATGTATCATATTGTGAATGTGATGCAGATACCTAATATCAGGTTCGGTAGGGAAGTGTGGATATTGAAATCCGCATTCGATAGTATAATCGCTTAATGGTGTGGCCTTATGAAAAGTGTTAAAGTGGAAATCAAGAAAAGGGAATCGAAGAAAGGCAGGGCCTATCTGTATTTGGAATACTATCCGCCATTGTTCAACCCTGTAAGACAAAAGGAGGTTGCCAAGGAATCACTTAAAAGATATGTTATCCTCAAGCCTCGTAATGATGAGGATCGGGAATTTAATGCTGATGCGCTGCGTTATGCCCGCAGGATAAGAAACAGGAGGGTTAAGCAGATAAACAGCAAGGAACTTGGCATCTTTGATGATTTTGCCAATGACATGGATTTCCTTGAATATTACCGCGAAAGGATCTATAAAAGAAATAACGCCTGGCAGCATTCATACAAGCATTTCTTCCGGTTTGTTAAAGGGAAATGCTGTTTTCTCGACATAACATATCGTATGGGCGAAGAATACCGCATATATCTTACAGACGTGGCTACGGTCAAAGGGATTGCTAAACGCAAGGATAAAGCACATCTCCATCAAAACACCGCAAGCAAATATTTCCAGTGCTTTAAATCAATCGCTCATGATGCATTTATTGAGGGTTATCTAAAAGATGATCTGTCGTTATATTGGAAGAGAGTGACTTTGAAGAAGTCTCAGCGAGAGTTTCTGACACCGGATGAGGTGAGGAGACTGTTTTCCACTCCTTGCGAATATGATGTGCTTGTAAATGCTGCTGCTACCTCCATTTTCAGCGGCTTGCGACTGAGTGACATAATTACTCTTGATTGGGAGCATGTAATGATTGATGAAGAAGGAAATCCGTATATAAGGAAGGTCATTCAGAAGACCGGTAATCTTGAGACGATATTTATAAACCGAGAGGCGTTGAAATATCTTGGACCAAAACGAGCAAGTGGACTCGTATTCAATGAATTCAGACGTTCGATGCTGATCAAACCTTTGAGGGATTGGGTTAAAGCTGCAGGGATAGAAAAGAACATTACCTTCTATTCGTTCAGGCATACGTGCGCAACTATGCTCATAACTTCCGGTGCAGACATAAATACTGTATCGAGGCATATGACACACTCTAGTATCCTTACGACTCAACAGTACTTTCATCTTGTTAATAGCAAGGCTAGGGAAGCTGCTGATATGATCAGTTTGGAGTAAGTCGGCCCAAATACTAAAATCCACACTTCTCTGAGCTATCTCAAGAGGGAAGTGTGGATGTGGTATTGAGATAATGTTGACTAAATTGGAATTCCCAGTTGAAATCCAAGCACAACCTACATAATATTTTTGATAATTTTTGTAAGTTATTGTGTGTCAAATAAATAAATTTTCAGTAATTTTCGTTCTAGGCAACAATATGCCGTCGATCTTGTGAAGATCGATACCTTTGAGACTCAAATTATCCTCGGTAAACAAACTTCCCAAAGCGGACAATATGGTTAATGCCGCAAGTATCTGCAT
>JBGVEC010000180.1:0-1908 GCA_045119815.1 Paludibacteraceae bacterium
TAACACAACATATGCTGACTAAGGGTTTGTTCATATCAAATCAATGTATATTCGTTAAGCAACTGCTTCGTTCCTTCTTTACCATTGTGCATCAGCACATCTATAATGGAAAGTCCTGGTTCAAAACTTCCATCCTTACAGTTTTGAGAGTACTGAACACTATTCATCTTAATAAAGTACAAATCGATGCCATATTGCTTAAATTCAGTTTTATCATAGAGTTCCTGTCCACCTATAGCATTTACAAAGAAATTAGATTCTTCTGCTTTGCAAATTTCTAACACACGGGCAACCTTCTTAATAGGCATGGTATGAAGATGCACAAAACGACTATAGTCGCTATTTTCAATATCGCACAAACGCTCTTCTAAATCAAGATATCTTTCTACATTACTATCAATCTCTGTTGGAATTTCTAGAAACTCGCAAATGCGTTTGATAGAATATGCGTTTAATTCGCTAATTGTGTTATATTCTCTTGTGAGTATTTCTTCCATTAATGGCATAATCTCACTATAGTACGCAGATTTGCCATATCCTAACTGCAACGCCTTCAATATCTTCTTTTGCCATGGTTTAGAGTTATCAATTAGTGTATTTGCAATCAAGGTGTTTGAACTCTTATCTATCAACGGAACAACGATATTTGATACCGGCATATTACGTTGGCGGATTCTATTCTTATTGATCCAGCCACTTTGGATATAAGTCAGTTGGTCATACAAGATATATTTATCCACAGCAGCAATAGCTTGGAAATATCCAAGATACGGCATAAAATATGGCTGCATTATTGCTAGTCTCATTTTCGTATACAATCAATTACTCGTTTGACATCTTCTACACTCAACGCATGATGCATAGGCAAGCAAATAACCGTATCAGCCCATTGAGTAGCTACGGGTAGGTTATCACTTGTAGCAGATGGATAGGTGTTGTATGGAGTAAAAGTGCTAATCAACGGATAGAAATACCTACGACCAAGCACATTATTTGCACGCATCTTCTCGTAGAGTTCGTCGCGGGTCATACCGTAAATGGCGGCATCTACAAAGATGGGGAAGTAACTGTAATTTAGGCGATAAGGCGAAAGGCTATTAGGCGATGAGGCAAGGGAATCAACAATTGGTTGATACAAGGTTATACCTTCAACATCCTTTAGGGCTTCTACGTATTGCTCAGCAACGCGTTTGCGGGCAGCGATGGCACTATCTACATGCTTGAGGTTCAATAGACCATAGGCAGCACGAATCTCGTCCATCTTACTATTAATGCCAGGACCGACTACTATAGTCTCATCCTCAAAACCAAAGTTCTTCAAATAATCTATCTGCTGCTTCATCTCTGCAGAGTTACATACCAATGCCCCACCCTCTACGGTATTATAGGTTTTGGTAGCATGGAACGAGAGAGTTGAAATGTCACCTGCTTTCAAAATAGAAGCCCCCTTGTAGGTTACAGAGAACGCATGCGCCGCATCGTAGATTACCTTTAGATTGTATTTATCTGCAATTTGCTGAATACGCTCTACGTCACATGGTGTGCCATACACATGCACTGGCATGATGGCTACGGTCTTCTCTGTGATGGCGGCCTCAATCTTATCGGGATCGATGCAACCGGTCACAGGGTCCACATCTACGAACACGGGCGTCAATTGGTTCCACCAGATGGCGTGCGTGGTAGCCACGAACGAATAAGGCGTAGTGATTACTTCGCCTTTGGTCAATCCTAGCGCCTGCAGCGCAGTAATCAGCGGCAAGGTACCATTGGTAAATACAGATATATACTCTACTACAAGGTACTCAGCCAATGCTTGCTCCAATTGTTGATGGAACTGGCCATTATTAGTAATCCATTTGCTTTCCCAAATCTGTTGGAGATAAGGGATAAACTCCTCCAAAGGAG
>JBGVEC010000181.1:0-2872 GCA_045119815.1 Paludibacteraceae bacterium
ACGAGTCTCATCAACAATAGATCCATAACGCTTAGCACCAATTTCAATAAACTCAGCACCAGCTTTTACATAGGTAGTAGCTAGCATCACAAGATCATCAATACTGCGAGGATCATCCTTTTCTAGAGCAATAGTACCCATGACTTTAGTAAAGGAAAAATCAACGATTTTATCTTTTGGTAATCTTAATTTCATGTTAGCTCCTTATAAACAAAGACTTCAGTGTAAGTGAAGTCTTTATTTAGATCTATGTCTTAGTCTTCTTTGTTATTATCGTCGATATTTTGATTTGCTTCTTTGGTGTCGCTCTCATCTTTAGTTAAAGACTCGTCTTTATCTTTAGATTCTGCGCTAGGATCTTTCTTAGCCTCACTCTTATCTTTATTCTCATCATTATTTGACTTTGGATAAGATGGAGCACGCACTTCCCTACGATTCATCAAATCATCGATTTGATCAGCATCTAAGGTTTCGTACTTTAATAAAGCATCCTTCATACTCTCAAGAATATCTTTATTAGCCTCAAGTAAGTCTTGAGCTCTCTTATAACAAGAGTTGATAATCTCAGATACTTCCTCATCAATGATTAAAGCTGTCTTATCAGACATAGAAACCATTGAAGTGGTACCACCACCTAAGTAAGCAGATTGATCATTGTCTTTTTCATATTGCATTGGAGGCAATCTCTTTGAAAAGCCCCAACGAGTGATCATGTTACGAGCAATGGTAGTAGCGCGCTCAATATCATTTGAAGCACCAGTGGTTACTGCATCAGTACCAAACATTAACTCTTCAGCGATACGACCTGCAAATAAAGTTGAGATATCAGACAATAGGCCTTGTCTGCTTTGAGACACTTTATCTTGCTCAGGTAAATACATAGTTACACCTAAGGCTCTACCACGAGGAATGATAGATACCTTATACACAGGATCGTGCTCTGGCACTAACTTACCTACGATAGCATGACCTGCCTCATGATAAGCAGTATTGATTTTCTCATGCTCATTCATAGCCATAGAGCGACGCTCTGCGCCCATGAGTAACTTGTCTTTTGCCTGCTCAAACTCTTCCATGTTAACAACACGCTTATTGTGTCTTGCTGCACTTAAAGCCGCTTCGTTAACTAAGTTTGCAAGCTCAGCACCTGAAAAGCCAGGGGTACCACGAGCAATAGTTGCTGTATCTACATCTTTACCTAGTGGCACCTTTTTAACATGAACATTTAAAATCTGCTCACGACCACGAACATCAGGTAAACCTACTACTACTTGACGGTCAAAACGACCTGGTCTTAAAAGAGCAGGATCTAGTACATCAGGTCTATTAGTTGCAGCAATTACAATCACCGCTTCAAAACCTTCAAAACCGTCCATCTCAACAAGTAATTGGTTTAAAGTTTGCTCGCGCTCATCATGACCACCGCCCATACCGATACCACGTTTTCTACCAACAGCATCGATTTCGTCGATAAAGATAATGCATGGTGCGTTCTTCTTTGCTTGTGCGAACATATCACGAACACGAGAAGCACCTACGCCTACGAACATCTCCACGAAATCTGAACCTGAAATGGAGAAGAATGGCACTTTAGCTTCACCGGCAATAGCACGGGCAAGTAAGGTTTTACCAGTACCTGGAGGACCTACCATTAACACACCGCGAGGAATACGACCACCAAGTTTAGAATACTTTGTAGGATCTTTTAAGAAATCTACAAGCTCTACTACATCCTCTTTAGCCTCATCGCAACCTGCTACATCAGCAAAAGTGGTTTTAATTTGGTTTTCAGACAATAACTTAGCTTTAGATTTACCAAAAGATAAAGGATTACCTTTACCACCACCTTGCATTTGGCGCATGTAAAATAACCAAATAGCAATCAGTAATAGCATTGGGAACCAGGACACTAGAATTGACAATAAAGTGCTAGGCTCCTCAGGTTTAGTACCTGAAGCTCTTACATTGTGAGTAAGTAAAGTATCAATGATAGCTGTATCTGCAAGTGGCATTACGGTTACAAAGCGCTCACCAGACTTTTTAAGTCCATTGATAACCTTGCCATCAAATACAACTTCTTGTACTTGATCAGATTGCACTTCCCTTACAAAGGTAGTGTAATCTTCCATTCTGCCTTGGGAATCAGAGGAGGTAAATGACTCAAACAGAGTCATTAAAATCACTGCGATTACAAGCCATAGAATTAAATTTTTTGCCATATAATCTCACTTATCTATTCTTCAGTTGATACTGAAGAGTCTTCATCTAAAAACTCGTCACCTGGGGCAATACCGTTTAAAGGATGTCCTTTAAAGCCGGTTGCTACCATATATACCTCGCGTGATCTGTCTCTTGAGGCATCAGGTTTTCTTACCTTCACCGTAGTGAAGTCTTGATGTAACTCTTTTAAATATTCTTGAGAGCCTACACCTTGGAATACTTTAACCACGAAACTACCACCTACTCGTAACACACGACGAGCCATATCTAAGGCAAGCTCAGATAGGAGCATAGCACGAGGTTGATCGATAGCTAAATTTCCAGACATATTAGGAGCCATATCTGATAACACGATATTAGCACCAACACCTATCATAGAATAAAGCTTTTTAAACACTTCCTCATCCCTAAAATCGCCTTGCAAAAAGTCTACATTGCGAATAGGACGTATAGGGAGAATATCGCAAGCGATTACTCTACCTTGTTCACCTATACACTTGATAGCATACTCAGACCATCCACCTGGGGCTGCGCCTAAGTCTACAACGATATTACCATGCTTAATGAGATGATCTCGTTTTTGAAGTTCTTCAAGTTTAAAGGAAGCTCTTGAACGCAAACCTAGCTTATGGGCTTGCTTTACATATGGATC
>JBGVEC010000182.1:0-1841 GCA_045119815.1 Paludibacteraceae bacterium
ATAGCCTGCATCAACAAGAATATCCTTGATGGATAGACTTCGCAAGAAGTCGTCGTATGTCATTCCTTTATCCATTATCTTCCCATTCTGATTTCTCCAATCTCTTTATTCATCTCTGCCTCGAAGACTCGAGCTGCTACATCACGAGGTGTATCAACACCCGGCTTGAAATAGGGCCTCGGCCCGAAATGCGGCCCTTCATGAAAATCGGGTCTGTGGTGATGATGATTCAGCCCATGGATAATGCCTGTAGTTACAACTGCTCCAGCTGTCAATGCTCCCAAAATCTTGGTTCCAATATTACTCTTGGCTTCGGGATGCGTTTTCATATCTACCTCAGTGAAAATCTTTGAAAAGAGTTTCATTCTGTGATAATCATCCACAGCAAGGAACTTGTCATATTCTTTAGCACTGATTTCATGGCTGATAGCCTCTCCATTGATAATGGCTGTCATCTTGTACTTGCCTTCTGTTTCAGATGGATGAACCATAATATCGTCAACCTGGACCTCTCTTCCATGTCTCCCTTCCCGATACCATCCCTTATTCTCATTGATATAGGCAAGGTCATTACCATCAATGATGGTTGCTTCGTTGTAATTGATGTCTGGAATGACATGACTTTGAACATCTGTCTGCTCTATTCCATGGAATATGGTATGTTCCTCTTCAATACGCTGTTGCAGTTCTTCGTTGACGGATGGGTGCAGAGCTATCGAGATACGCTCGTTACTATTGAGCATATTCATATCAATACCCTCTACAAAGTCGTCTTTGATAATGGCATTGATAATCTCAAGACGCTTTTCTAAAGGTTGATCCTTAATGGAGTTATTCGTAAGCGAAGCTAACTCATCGTCTTTAAGGTCATAAACCATATCGGCATTGATGCTCTCAGACTGTATGGTTAGTGTTTTAGCATCCTTGTCGATGATAACACCATGCGATGAAAGACACTCTTGCCATTTCTCATTTGAAAAATATACGTCTGAGCCAACGAGTTCCTTGTAAGGCTTGGCAGGTTCTTGGCTTCGAGGTCTTGAAACGATAGGAGTGATGACTGTCTGCAAATCCTTAAGAACATCTCGACTGGGCTGCTGAATAATTACATTCTGCCTTTGTTGTCCTTTATAATAGAAACCATAGCCTCCTGATTGTAATTCGCCAGGCTTCATACGTTTGTCCCAACGCTCTGCAACCATAGGTGCTTTTGGGTAGAAGAGTTGACCTCCAACACGTCTAAGATGAAAGCCCTCTTGATTTCTCGGTGTCCAACCTAAAAACGGGGGCGGCATTCCTATACGGCCAAATCGTCCATACTCACCGATGCCTATTCTGTAACCATGCAAACCCATTGCTACACGTCCATTGGCATTTCGGAAGTGAACGAAGTCTTTTGGCATATAAAAATCATTGCCAACGATGCTTGTGAATATATTATAGGCTTTCTTGTTGGCAGAATTGGTTCCCCAGTCTGTCAAAGACAGCATCTGCTTTTGGCTGATGTTATAGGTGAGCATAGGAGAATCATGCCCCTGCACGATTAATTGATACGCAGTGCCATTGCTGACCACATGAGCTTGCATCCCGTTTCTCATCAATAGCTGACGGAACTCAGGTTGCAGATCCATTTGTCGTGGATTGGTATTTGTTCTTATTGCCATATTGAATGGTTTTAAGCATCACCATTGGCAATACCCGTTTCAAGCTGCTCGTCCTTATAATGAACGAACTCCTTGGCTGATGCTTCACCAATGGTCAAATTGTTTTCTTCACAATACTCTTGATATTCATTTTGCCACTCCTCGGAGAAATGATTGACATAGTCTAACCATGTAAAC
>JBGVEC010000183.1:0-7035 GCA_045119815.1 Paludibacteraceae bacterium
TTCCTATTATTATTTTAATTAGTTACTCAATTTATTCACATCCGTTTTCTCTATCCTTGCCGCAGCATACTCTTTGGTCACCTCATAGGTTTTACTACGTCTTTTGGAGGATGGCAATTCATACATCACGTCCATCATTACTGTCTCCATCAAACCACGCAAACCACGCGCACCCAACTTATACTCTATGGCCTTATCCACCACATAATCCAACATATCGTCTGCAAAAGTCAGTTTATATCCATCCATTGCCATGAGTTTTTGGTATTGCTTCACAATCGCATTATTTGGCTCCGTCAAGATATTACGCAACGCCTGCTTATCCAATGGCTTGAGATAAGTCAAGATAGGCAAACGACCGATAATCTCTGGTATCAAACCAAACGACTTCAAGTCTTGTGGGGCGATATATTGCAGCAGATCGCTCTTATCCACTTGTTGCGCTTTCTTGGCCGCATCAAAACCAACCACTTGGGTGTTCATGCGTTGAGCAATCTTACGCTCAATACCGTCAAACGCACCGCCACAAATAAACAAGATGTTTTGCGTATTCACATGAATAAACTCTTGCTCTGGGTGCTTGCGACCGCCTTGAGGGGGCACATTCACCACCGAACCTTCCAGCAACTTCAGCAATCCCTGTTGTACACCTTCGCCAGACACATCACGCGTGATAGATGGGTTATCCGATTTACGAGCAATCTTGTCGATCTCATCGATAAACACGATACCCTTCTCTGCCTTCTTCACATTATAGTCCGACTCTTGCAACAGACGGGTCAACAGACTCTCCACGTCCTCGCCTACATAACCTGCTTCGGTCAAAACCGTCGCATCTACAATAGTAAAAGGTACTTTCAGCAGCTTCGCAATAGTCCTAGCCAATAATGTCTTGCCTGTACCTGTTGATCCAACCAAGATGATATTGCTCTTCTCTATCTCTACGCCACCCTCTTCTTTGGGTTGTAGCACACGCTTGTAGTGGTTATATACCGCCACCGACAAATAGCGCTTAGCGTCATCTTGTCCAATCACATATTGATCCAAGAAAGCTTTGATCTCAGCAGGTTTGGGCAACGAACCCAAACTCAACCCCTTGACATCGGTCTCGTCCTCATTGTATTGCTTCATCTCGCGAATCATATTGTGACCCGCCTCTATACATTCATGACAAATATATACACCTGGTTGCTCGGCACGAAACAGATTCTCCATCTCACGCCCGCAAAAAGCACATTTCTGCTTATTCTTTCCCATTATCTCTTTATTTGGTGTAGGGTGTAGAGTGTAGGGTGTATGGGCATGATCATGCAGCCATGCTGCTACCCTTACCTTTACACTTTACACTATAAACTATACACTATTTTTCCCTGCTATACACTTTATCAATCATACCATACTCTAACGCCTCTTTGGCGGTCATCCAGTAGTCTCGATCCGCGTCTTGACGAATCTTCTCTACAGTTTGACCCGAGTGATCAGAGATGATTTGATACAACTCATCTTTCAACTTCAGTATCTCTCGCGCAGTAATCTCAATATCAGACGCTTGACCTTGAATTCCGCCCAATGGTTGGTGAATCATCACACGACTATGAGGCAATGCTGCACGCATCCCCTTCTCGCCAGCCACTAGCAAAACCGCGCCCATACTTGCCGCCATACCCGTACAGATAGTCGCCACCTTGGACTTCACAAATTGCATGGTATCATAAATACCCAAACCAGCATATACACTACCACCAGGAGTGTTGAGGTAAATACTAATATCGCGATCAGAATCCACAGAATCCAAATACAACAATTGCGCTTGAATCACATTAGCTGTATAGTCATTCACCTCTGTTCCGAGGAAGATAATACGGTCCATCATCAAACGAGAGAACACATCCATTTGAGTTACATTCAACTGACGCTCCTCCAAAATAGAAGGACTAATATAACTAGCAGAGGCGTTCATCGCATTCTCAACATGCATCGAGTTCATTCCGTTTGATACGGCAAATTTCAAAAAATCATTTTTCATATTTTCAATATATTTTAGGTTTATTATTTCCCATTTTTAGTAGCGACTACAAAGGTACTACTTTTTTCTGACATATGCAAATTTTGTCACTCCCTCAATTTACTTATACGCATAACATTCCAAAAACGAACATCATTTCAAAAAAAAAGAGTTTATTTAATAAAAACATTAACCTCATCACCTAATCACCCAATAGCCTCATCGCTCCTTCCACAACATCCCTGTAGGTTGCCTCAAAGTCTCCCGTGTACCATGGATCAGCCACATCTCTGTCCAACAAACGACCAATCTTTGGCGCTGCCTTGCGCGCATCCTCTTCCACCAATGCCGCACCCAAAGTATAACGAAGATTACGTATATTATACTCCTCCATACAGAGTATCAAATCAAATGCCTCGTAATCCTCCTTCGTTATTTGCCTCGCTGCATGACGAGTAAAAGGCACACCATGCACTGATAAACAGCGCTTTGCGGGCGGATAAATATCATTACCGATCTCCTCACGAGAGGTAGCACAAGAGTCAATCACAAACTCATCCTCTCTCCCAGCCTCTGCCACCAAATGACGCATCACCATCTCCGCCATCACACTGCGACAGATATTCCCATGACATACAAATAATATCTTTTTCATATATTTTTTTAGATCACTGCGTTGTTAGACCGGGCTAAAGCCCTGTTGGACCACTGCGTTGTTGGACCGCACCTGAAGGTGCTGAGAGATGTTAGATATTGAACCTTGGAATCTAACAGCGGAGCGGTCTAACAGTGAGCAACGCGAACGATCTTACTTCTAACAGCGACGCAGTCGCGGTCTTTTATTTAAATCCAAACACAAAATACACCGCCGCCACCAAACAGAGGGCTGCCACAATATGATTCCATTTCACTTGCATATGAAATGCCAACACAGAAAATACCACAAACACCACCAAGGTGATCACCTCTTGCAATATCTTCAGCTGCATCAAACTAAACGGACCGCCATTTCCCTCAAAACCAATACGATTAGCGGGCACTTGCAAACAGTACTCAAAGAACGCAATGCCCCAGGAGATGGCTATCACACCTATCAAAGGCAAGGTCTTGAACCACGAAACCTCAGCCATCTTCAAATGGCCATACCACGCCAAAGTCATAAACACATTTGACGCCACCAAAAGTAATATTGTATAAAAACCATTCATATCTTTTATAGCTTAAAGTTTATAGTTTAAGGTTTAAGGGCTAGGGTTGTCGGCTTTGCCGATATTTCTCGCCTCTACACTTTACACCTTACACTCTACACCTTTTTAGGAAGATAATCGGACTTAATATTCTCCATGGCACCCCAAATCGAATCACGCACATTGGGATTTAAGCCCTCCAACTGCGCCAACAAACGCTTCACCTCTGCGCGATTACTCACTTTCTCCAGCGGACAAAGTTTCACTTGTTTTTCATAACCGCTCAATTCCGCATACTCTTGTATCTCCTTCTCCTCAATCAAACACAACGGTCTTATCATCTCAATTGGCATCTTCTCCATTTGCAAAAGCGGAGGTATCGTTGCCACACTACCCTGAAAAATAAGATTCATCAACAACGTCTCCACCAAATCATCCTTATGATGTCCCAACGCGATCTTGTTACAGCCCAACTCTTGCGCCACATCAAAAAGTGCTTTTCGCCTATACCACGAACACAAAAAACACGGATGCTTCTCTTTACCTTTAACCTCTCGCCTTTCGCCTTTCGCCTCATCACCTCTAACCTCTAAACCGTAGCCGCTTGCGGCGTCCTCTAAACTGCTCGCCTTGCGAGCTATTTCCGTATCCCTTATTATCAAAGGTACACGCACGCGCGCGCAAAAATCCTCCAAATAACTCAAGTCCGAATGATAATCACGCTCCTTCACACGTACATGCACAGCCGTAACCTTAAAACGAGGCACATACACTTGCGCACGTTTTCCCAAAAACTCAACCAATGCCAACGAATCTTTGCCACCACTCAAACCAACAAGCACATGATCGCCATCGGCTATCAATCCATAATCTGCACAAGCTTTATGAAAACGTTTAGTCAGTCGAGTGCGTAATTTTCCAATCGCTATTTCTTCGGGAGTTTTGTTCATAATCGACTGCAAAGTTAGTGAAAAAATAGCAAATATCACACAAAAATAAAGAAAAAAGCACTTTTTTTGCATTTTTTTCGCAAAACATTTGGTCAATTCAAAAAAAAGCAGTACCTTTGCACTCGCTTTCGGTTGAGAGCGATGTTCTTTAACATTTTGCGGCAATAGCTCAGTTGGTAGAGCACAACCTTGCCAAGGTTGGGGTCGCGAGTTCGAGTCTCGTTTGCCGCTCTATAGAAATGAGCAGGACATTGTTCCTGCTTTTTTTTCTAAAAGCTCTTTGAATAAGGAATATAGAATCGGCAGTCAATACAATGTTGCTGACGCAACGCCCAAATGGCGGAATTGGTAGACGCGCTCGTTTCAGGTGCGAGTGTTGAGAGACGTGCAGGTTCGAGTCCTGTTTTGGGCACATCGCGCAGGTGGTGAAATTGGTATACACGCTACTTTGAGGGGGTAGTGGTCGCAAGACCGTGTGAGTTCGAGTCTCATCCTGCGCACTAGAAAGTGATTATTTATTGCAAATAGTCACTTTTTTTGTATCTAATATTCAAACATTATTATAACATTCAAACAACATACCTAATATTCAAATACTCATGCGTCAATATATTTGTATCGCTATCTTACTCATCGCTACACAACTTAGCGCTGCTATCAAAGTTACATTCCCCGACTCTTTCACTGAAGGTTGGGAACCTTATATCGGGCAAACCATAGAGTTTACCCAACCACTCTATGTCTGTGGCAACTACTACGATTCGCTCATTCTCTCCCCCGAGCGACTTTATGTACCAGAAGAGCATGCCGTTGGACTAGCGCAAGGGGATAGTACCACTTATTGGAACATCAAACAAAACAACCGCAGCAAGATGCTCAAACTATCTTGCAAAATCACCAACTACCAAGTACGAACAGGCTGTACAATCAAAAAACTAACGGCCAAAGTAGTGGCGCCTGGCAAATTAGTCACAGGAGCTACCCCTAAGTTTACCAATAACAAACCCGAACCCAAACCCAAGATGCCTAAAGGCGGACTACTCATCTGTGCAACGAATATTCAAAACTACTTCTTTGACTTAGGAGGTTATGCCCAGCGCAAAACGACCATCAAGCAACAATCCATGCAGACCCTCAAAATAAGCAAAGCACTCACACATATCAATGCAGATATCTACGCCATATGCGAGATTCAACGCGGAGATAGTGCACCACAAATGCTAGTCAATGCGCTCAACAAGATAGCCAAAAAAGAAATGTACGCCTTCGTTTCTGACGGTTGGGATAACCAAGACATGATTTCTTGTGGCTATATCTATCGCAAAGACAAAGTTCGCCCTTATGGCGAAATGCTCCATGCTTATGCCGATGCTGCGAGCCACTACCACTATCGACTTATTGCCTTAGGATGGGAGGAGATCGCTTCAGGCGAGAAGTTTGTTCTCAACATCAACCACCTCCGTTCTAAGCGAGGCACAGGAGCTGAGTCTAACGACAAACGCATGGCAAATGTAGATAGCCTAATGGTCATGCTTAACAAGATTCAAGAGCAACAGGTCTTCCAAGACGAGGATATTCTTCTCGTGGGCGACTACAATAGTTATACCTATGAACAACCGCTGCAAACCATTATTCAAGCTGGCTATGAAGATGTGCTAATGCACTATGCACCAGAGGGATATTCCTATGTGTATTATAGCGAAGCTGGCTATCTAGACCGCGTTTTTGCCTCTCCAAGCATGCGTGCACAAGTCACTCAGATACAACCTTATCACTTGAATGCCGATTATTTCTATAGCCGCGGCTTCAAACGTGGTTTAGACGCCACCATCTTCCGATACGCCGACCACGACCCAATCCTAATCCATGTAAAACTCGGAAAATAAAGAAAACTTTTACTAGCAAATAGTACTTTTAACGCAATCATATCCATCATATGAAACATATTAGTCTTTGTGCCTTATTCCTGACTCTCTGCTCATTCGCACATGCAGAACAAATAACCATGGATCTTAGCACAGCAACTGATCTCTACGGCAATCCCGTCACCTATAGCCCATCGCCTATAGCCTACACATACTATGACCTCACTCATGTGTGGACCGAGACCTACAACGATGCCGATTCGTGCAGCCAGATCCTCATTAACGACGGCGTGTTTCGCCTCTCACACCTGCCTAGCGCTATGGCATACGGCGGTATGAGTTGGGAAGGATTTACCCTATCTACCGTATCGCAAGACACCGCTAACGTATTTGGTTGCGTAGACAACGGCGGACTAAAGGGTGTAGCCACGCCTTATGTCATCGGATATTACTCCGAATGGGTGAGCTCATCCCAAGGATATTCGTCTAATATCATCGATTTCAACGGAGAATTTTACCCAGAATATGTCTATATTTGCCAAAACAGCAATACCAAGGAGGGTATCACCAATGGCGTATTTAATTCGCGTCCATTTACCCAAGAAGATACCCTTACACTCATCATCCAAGCCCTAGATAGTACTATGCAACCTACTGCCACTACCCACTATTATCTAGCAGTAGATGGACAAAAAAATAACGGTTGGGTAAAAGTACCACTCAACTCGCTAGGCAAGACATCCCGTCTTAGTTTCTCTATGCAGACTACAGAGATAGGAGAATTTGGCTCCAACACCCCACTCTATTTTGCGTTAGATGGTTTGACCATCAATACCGAGTTGCCAACCGCCTTGCCTAATAGCCCTATCACCTCATCGCCTAAGAGCCAAAAAATATGGCACGAGGGACAACTACTTATCCTACGCGATGGCAAGTGCTACACGCTCCTAGGCGGAGAAATAAAGTGAGTTTTTTTAAGCACGGGATTCCTCCGTTATCCCTCCGTTATCCCTCCGTAGTGGTAACGG
>JBGVEC010000184.1:0-40785 GCA_045119815.1 Paludibacteraceae bacterium
AATCACAGCTATCACCAAGGCTACTTGCTCACTCAAAGCTGAAGGTGTAGGTAACGATGAGCTCGCTACCGTGAATGGCAAACTCGCACAGGTCGTTAAGATCATGGGCGATGATGTGACTCTCCAAGTGTTTGAGGGTACTGAGGGTATCCCAACCAACGCAGAAGTAGTGTTCCTTGGCAAAGCTCCATCACTCAAGGTGAGCGAGCAATTGGCTGGTCGCTTCTTCAACGCGTATGGCGATCCTATCGATGGCGGACCAGCTATCGAGGGTACAGAGGTAGAGATCGGTGGTCCAAGTGTGAACCCAGTTCGCCGTAAACAACCATCTGAGCTCATTGCAACTGGTATCGCAGGTATCGACCTCAACAATACCTTGGTGTCTGGACAAAAGATTCCATTCTTCGCTGACCCTGACCAACCATATAACCAAGTGATGGCTAACGTAGCGCTCCGCGCCGAGGCAGATAAGATTATCTTGGGTGGTATGGGTTTGACCAACGACGACTATTTGTACTTCAAGAATGTGTTCTCTAATGCAGGTGTATTGGACCGCATCGTGTCTTTCGTTAACACCACCGAGAACCCACCAGTAGAGCGTCTGTTGATTCCTGATATGGCACTCTGCGCCGCTGAGTACTTTGCTGTACAAAAGCACGAGAAAGTGTTGGTACTCCTCACCGATATGACCCTCTATGCTGACGCACTCGCAATCGTAAGTAACCGTATGGACCAAATTCCTTCTAAGGACTCTATGCCAGGTTCACTCTATTCTGACTTGGCTAAGATCTACGAGAAGGCGGTTCAATTCCCAGAGGAAGCAGGTGGTGGTTCTATCACCATCATCGCGGTGACCACCTTGTCTGGTGGTGATATTACCCACGCTATTCCTGATAACACCGGTTATATCACCGAGGGTCAGTTGTATCTCCGTCGTGATAGTGATATCGGTAAGGTTATCGTCGATCCATTCCGCTCACTCTCTCGTTTGAAACAGTTGGTAGCTGGTAAGAAGACCCGCGAAGACCACCCACAAGTGATGAACGCTGCCGTTCGCCTTTATGCCGATGCCGCAAACGCAAAGACCAAGCAAGAGAACGGTTTCGACCTCACTGACTACGATGAGCGCTGCCTCGAGTTCGCTAAGGCATATTCTACACAGATCTTGGCTATTGACGTGAATATCAATACCACACAGATGTTGGATGTGGCTTGGACCTTGTTCGGCAAGTACTTCAAACCAGAAGAGGCAAACATCAAACAAGAACTTGTAAATAAATATTGGCCAAAAGCATAAAAATGTATTGGACTATTCTAATAATAGCTGGTCTTTTTGAAGCAGGTTTCACCTTCTGTTTAGGAATGATGAACGAAACTACAGGTACCGCATGGTGGTTGTGGTTGTTGGGATTTATCTCTGCACTTATTATCAGCATGGTAGGTATGGCGTATGCGAGTCATCATTTACCTATTGGTACAGTATATCCTGTATGGACAGGCATTGGTGCTGTAGGTGCAGTTCTTTTAGGTGTATTTTTCTTCAAAGAACCTCTATCTTTTTGGCGTATAGTTTTTACTATTACGCTGATTAGTAGTATTATTGGATTAAAAGTCGTTAGTTAAATTACATAGAAATGGCAATAAATTATCAATTTAATAAAACATCGTTGCAGGCTTTGGAGAAAGACCTCAAGATGCGCCAAAGAACTTTGCCTACGCTGCAAAGCAAAGAGTCGGCTCTTCGACTCGAAGTGAAGCGTGCGAAGGACGAGATCAAGGCGCTCAACGAAGAGGTAGATCGCCGTATCAAAGACTACGATCAGATGTTAGCACTCTGGGGCGAGTTTGACACGAGTCTCATCCATGTGGACGATGTGCGCATGACGATCAAGAAGATCGCTGGTGTACGCGTACCCGTATTGGAAGAGGTGGTGTACTCAACCAAGGAGTTTAGCATCTTCTCTTCTCCTAAATGGTTTGCAGACGGTTTCAACCAACTCAAAGCCATTGCCGATGTAGGTATTCGTCAGGAGTTTGTGCGCCGCAAGGTGGAACTGCTGGACTATGCTCGTAAGAAAACTACCCAAAAGGTGAACCTCTTCGAGAAAGTGCAAATACCTGGTTTCCAAGATGCTATCCGTAAGATCAAACGATTTATGGAAGATGAGGAGAACCTGAGCAAGTCATCGCAAAAGATTGTTAAGTCTAAGCGCGAGGCAGAGGCACGTATGGCAGAGGAGTTGGCTAAGAAAGAAGGAAAGGGGGCACAAGTATGATTACGCAAATGAAGAAATACACCTTCTTGGTGTTCCATCGTGAGTACGAGGCCTTCCTCGAACAATTGCGCGACTTGGGCGTAGTGCATGTGACCGAGAAAGCTGCTGGCATGGCAGATGATGCGCACATGCAAGAACTGCTCGTTAAGGCGGACAACGCTCGCAAGCTCATTGCGCAAGGTGCTCCTGATCAATTGCTCAACGAGAAAGCTGCGCTCGAACAACGCATCGCTGCCACCCAAAAAGAGGCCGACAAGATGGCTATCTGGGGCGACTTCTCCGCTGAACGCATGGAGCAACTCAAAGCCGCTGGTTACACCCTGCGCTATTTCGCTTGCCCTAAGAAACTTTTCCAAGAGGAGTGGGGTATTGTGGTAGCAGAGCAAGGAGCTACAGTGTACTTTGTACAGGTGACTTCTGCAGGCGAAGAGGCGATGAGGTTATTAGGCGATGAGGCAAGTGTTTGCCAAGAGCAATACCTCAACCAGAAATCTGCAGCTGACCTGCAGAAGGATGTAGAGGGCTTGAATGGTCTTCTCGTGGCGCAAAACGCACGTATCGAGCTCTGGGCAAAGGAGAATATCCCTGCTCTGGAGGAGGAACTCAAGCAACTGCAAGAGCAGATCGACTGGAAGCGTGTTACGCTCAATACCGACTCAGAGGCGGACGGCAGTCTGAAGATCCTTGAGGGCTTCTGCCCAATTGATCAAGTGGCTGCATTGAATGCTGTATTGGAGAAACAAGAGGTTTACTACCAAGCAGAAGATCCAACTGCAGAGGATAATACGCCTATCAAACTGCGCAACAACCGCTTTACCAAACTCTTCGAGTCATTGACTGGCATGTACGGTTGGCCAAACTATGGCGAGTACGACCCTACACCAATACTCGCACCATTCTTCTTGCTGTTCTTTGCAATGTGTATGGGCGACTGTGGATATGGTATCTTGCTCATTATCATTGGCTTGCTGATTTCAAAGAAGAAACTCAATATCGCTATGTTCGATGGCCTTGGTCCTATCATCACCGTATTGGGTGTGGGTACTATGGTGGTTGGTTTCTTCTTGGGAACCTTCATGGGTATTGACCTTTACGCCGCAGACTGGGTGCCACAAGCATTGAAGGATGTGATGATAAAGGGCAATATTGAGGTGGCTGGTTCATCTTATGATATTCAAATGGTATTGGCACTCTGCATTGGTGTGTTCCACATCTGTTTGGCGATGGTGATTAAAGCTATTTGCTACACGCAACAACTTGGTTTCAAGGAGAATATCGCCAACTGGGGCTGGACATTGCTCATCGTGGGGGGCTTGATTGTGACCATCTTGGGCATGACCATTTTGCCACAAAAGGTGTTCAAGTGGACGCTCATCGCGATAGCAGGTATTTCGGCTTTGGGTATCTATATCTTCAACACGCCAGGTCGTAATCCATTGATGAATATCGGTGCTGGTTTGTGGGATACCTACAATATGGCTACTGGTATCTTGGGCGATGTGCTCTCTTATATCCGTCTCTATGCTTTAGGCTTGGCAGGTGGTATGTTGGGTGCTGCGTTCAACAACTTGGCAAATATGGTGTTGGGCGATAGCGTAGTCACATGGCTTCCATTTGTACTTATCTTGGTGCTCGGTCACGTACTGAACCTCGCCATGTCGGCACTGGGAGCGTTTGTGCACCCATTGCGTCTGTCGTTCGTAGAGTACTTCAAGAACGTTGGATACGAAGGTAAAGGTACTTTGTATCAACCATTTAAAAAGTAATAAAAAATAATTAACTATTAAATACACAACAATTATGAATGAAATTTTAGGTTATCTCGGTTGGGGCTTGATGTTAGGTCTCGCTGGTGTAGGTTCTGCTTTCGGTACCACCATTGCTGGTAATGCTGCAGAAGGTGCTTTGAAGAAGAACAAAGACAAATCAAGCAGTTACATGATTCTTTCTGCTCTTCCTGCTACTCAAGGTTTGTACGGTTTCGTAGCATTCCTCATGTGGAAGGGTAAGGATTTCGCTGCTAATGGTCCTATGTGCTTTGCAGTAGGTTTGGCAGTAGGGTTGGTTTGCTTGCTTTCTGCTATCCGTCAAGGTCAAGTTTGTGCTAACGGTATCGCAGGTATCGCTGCAGGTCACGATGTACAAACCAACACCATGATCTACGCTGCGCTCCCTGAGTTCTACGCTATTTTGGCACTTGTAGGTGCGTTGATGGTATAATCATCGTAAATGGATTGGTCGCATGACCAATAAAAAATAATGGAAGGGATTGCTCTTCCATTATTTTTTTTGTTAATTTTAAAATTTATTTGGTGGATTCAAAAAAATGTTGTACTTTTGCTGCCGATAAACAGATGTCGTACACTATAACCTTATTAAATACTATGCGACACCATCAAAAAATAGCGATAGCACGACTAATATCTGACCTCATCAAGTCTGATGATGTGATATGCAAGGAGGAGATTGCTCTCTATAACCATATCGTTTGCAGTTTTGATATTTCTCAAGACGAACTGCATGAAGCACAGTTTGTTTCGCAAGCAGAAGCTGTGTCTTATATCAAAAAGATGGCTCCTGGCGAACAGAAAAAGATTTTTTCTATTCTGCATAAAGCTGCTTATTCTGATAATTCGTGCGTAGCACGTGAAGCTTTGCTGTTGCTCACTCTTTCGCTAACACTTAATGATACAAAAGATAAATACCAACTTCTTTCTTCGAATATCAAAGGGTGGCAAAATATGGATAAGTATGTGGCATATATAGAAAGTGATTATATGCCAGCTATTAATGAGGAGATTTTGCAACAATATGATACGATAGCTAACCTACTGCATCTCTGGAAGTTTGAGTTCATATATATACCGAATATTTCGCAATCCCTATGTGATATGGATCGCACATATCTCTGCGATATCATTCGATATATGAATCCGCGACTCTCTACCGAAATGCTCAGCGATCTATATGAACGATTGACCCAATTTACTACTGAGAGTTTTACTTGTGATTATTTAGCGAACTCTACCCATCAAAATATTTTCTACGATATTGAGCCTTCGTTGTTTGTTAATGTTGGTATATCTAACGTGCTAGCATTGAATGCAAGTCAACAAGATACGACTTGGGTTAACTTCTTAACGATTCGCCTAGAGGATGAACCTAATTGTGTACTCAATGAAGTCCGCCATTTTCTAGACAAATACGAAACGTTTATTACTGAACCTGAGTATCAACGTCCTAAACGAGGAAAGGGATTGTTTCGTTACCATGGATTCTACAAACAATTGTTTGATTTCTTAGCTCGTCATCATGCCAATGGTGTGGAAAATAACATTTTGATAGATATTCCCGCTCGTCGTATTTGGATGCGTGGAGTAGAGGTGCAGATGAGTGCTACTCACTTGGCTACCTATATATTTATATTGCATCAATCGCTCTGTACTCATTATGGTGGATTGATTAAAGCAGGGCAACATCATCCCCTCTCCGATAAAGAAATTGCTCGCCTAGGGCATACGTATCACGCCATTTGCAATATCTTTCGTGAAATACCAATAACGGATAGTCGTTCCTATTTGGAAGATGTACCCAATATTCGTGGATATATTGCTCGTATTCGTACAGCGATAGAGCATTGTATTGATACACAGGATATTAACTATTATTTCCCGAAAGATTCATCAGATAAGAGCATGTATCATATAGCCATCAATCCAATATCTGTTCGTATTCGATATTCTGGTGGTGAGTGCTTATTTTCAGATTTTCCACTTTGGAAACAGTTGAAATAGGGTAGGAAAGATAACGATAATGCAACAATATTGCTATGTTTGTCTATCATGTGAAATAGATGAGCATAGCAATATTGTTGTTATTTGTAGGTGTCTCTCAATTGCTGTACTTTTGCGACGTTTTAACAACAATGGGCTCGTGCCATTAAACCTAACCAACCAACAACCGAATAAATCATTACAACTATGAAGCAAGATTTTTTTGATAGAACCCATCAAGCAGCAACATCTTGGCTAGTGAGAGGAGTGTTTATTTTTATAATAGCATTACTATTCATGTTGCCTCTGTATGACTTGTTTACAGGTGATATGTCCTACAAAATATGGACCATGTTAATAGTTTCTTCTATGCTGTTGATTTTTGAGTACGTAGTGATATATTTAACAGGTATATGGGATGAAAATAGACATCTCATGAAAATCCCCGTTCTTTGTATCGCATGGATAACCATACTAATAGTAGCTTGCGGTATAGCGGTTTTCTTGGATTTTTTTATAAAATCAGTCCTCCATCCATATTGGATTCCTGTAATTGTCGTATTTTTAGGTGTCATTATATTTTTTATTCGAGATAGCTATAGGTATATCAAATCCAAGCGGAGAGATAAAGTAAAATAAAAACACGTAATTTCTTGCGTATCTCCTTTTTTTTTACTAATTTTGCAGCAAATTATAAACTAGGTAAACTAGCATTTTTTTATGGCAAAAATATTAGTAGTAGATGATGAGCGTGCAATACGCAATACACTTAAAGATATTCTTGAATTTGAAGGATATACTATTGATCTTGCTGAAAATGGTAAAGTGGGATTGGAGAAGGCTTTAGCAACTACCTACGACTTGATTTATACAGATATCAAGATGCCAGAGATGGATGGTCTTGAGATGTTGCAAGCATATCGTCAAGCAGTTAAGGAAAATGGAACGGAAGAATCACCAGTAGTTATGATTTCTGGTCATGGTACGGTTGAGACTGCCGTGGATGCTCTTAAAAATGGTGCATTCGACTTTATTGTTAAACCTCTAGATCTCAATCGATTACTTCTTACTACTAAACATGCCATAGATCACAAGTCTCTTGTGCAAGAGACTAAGGTTCTCCGTAAAAAGATTAACTCCCGTAACCAAATGGTAGGTGAGAGTGCAGAAATAGAGAAAGTAAGAAGTATCATAGAGAAGGTTGCTCCTACAGAAGCACGTGTGATGATCACCGGAGCCAATGGAACGGGTAAAGAAGTCGTAGCTCATCTTATTCACGAAAATAGTTCACGTGCTAAGAAAGTAATGGTCGAGGTGAACTGTGCAGCAATTCCAAGCGAACTGATTGAAAGTGAGTTATTTGGACATACCAAAGGTAGTTTTACGAGTGCAATCAAAGATCGTGCGGGTAAGTTTGAACAAGCTGATGGGGGTACACTATTTTTGGATGAGATAGGTGATATGAGTCTTTCTGCGCAAGCCAAAGTATTGAGAGCATTACAAGAAAATGAGATAATACGTGTGGGCAGTGACAAACCAATTAAAGTGAATGTACGTGTGCTGGCTGCAACCAATAAAGATCTTAAAAAAGAAATTGCGGAAGGTCGTTTCCGTGAGGATTTGTACCATCGTCTCAACGTAATCCCTATTCATGTACCTGCTTTAGATGATAGAAAAGATGATATTCCGTTGTTGATTAATCATTTTCTTGAGCAAATATGTCAAGAACAAGGTTGGAAAACTAAGTCTTTTTCTGCAGAGGCAATGACAGCTTTACAACAACGTTCTTGGCCAGGAAATATACGCGAATTGCGAAATGTAGTAGAGCGATTAATCATCTTGAGTGGTGATGTAATTACGGAGCAAGATGTACAATTGTTTGGAATGTAATCCATGTTACTCAGCGAGTTACATATATTGAATTATAAGAATATCCGTGAAGCAACCTTGCAATTCTCGGATAAGATAAATGCCTTTGTAGGACTCAACGGACAAGGTAAAACGAATATTTTAGATGCGATTTACTATCTAAGTTTTACCAAGTCTGCTTACAATGCTATTGATAGTCAAAATATCCATCATGATGAGGATATGGCGATGATTCAAGGTAGATATCTAAATGGTGATATTGATGAGATAATCAGTTGCGGTATTAAACGAGGTGTAAAAAAGCAGTTCCGCCGTGGCAAGAAAGACTATAAGCGACTGATAGACCATATAGGTTTGATACCTCTCGTGATGGTTAGTCCGCAAGATAGCGAACTGGTAGTAGAGGGTAGCGATGAACGACGAAAGTTCATGGACGGAGTGATCTCGCAATATAGCAAGACCTATTTGGAGCATTTAACTCAATATAATGTTTTGCTCAAACAACGTAATGCCCTACTCAAACAGTATGCCGAGCAACCTGAACTATTGCCTGATACTTTGATGGAAGTGCTTGAGCAACAGATGGTTTCTCATGCAATGCCAATCTATCAAGCTCGAGTACAATTTATAGAGCAATTTGTGCCATACTTCCAACAAGTATATAGCGCTATCTCAGATGACAAAGAGCAAGTGTCGCTGACTTACCAATCGCAGTTGCATGAACGTGACCTTTTAGAATCGCTTGCGCGTACACGCTCACGCGACCTTATTCTTGGATGGACGTCTCAAGGCATACACAAGGATGAGTTGGATATGATGTTAGGAGAATATCCTTTGAAGAGGGTTGGTAGCCAAGGACAACAGAAGTCCTATCTGCTGGCAATGAAATTGGGGCAAGCACTCTACTTGAAAGCGGAACATATTCTCAATACGCAACCTATCTTGTTGTTAGATGATATTTTTGATAAGTTGGATAGCGAGCGAGTGGAGAGAATAGTACAACTGGTTGGTGATGAGCGATTTGGACAAATATTTATCACGGATACGGACCGCCAACACTTGACTAAGATATTGAGTCAAGAGCAATTTAATGCTAAATTATTTCAAGTAGATAATGGAGAAGTTAAAACTTTGAATTAACAATAAACTATAATGAATATTAACTTAAAAACAAAAGCGTATGAAAAAATTTACTCTTTTGCTTAGCGCAATGCTCTTCAGTGTGATGAGTTTTGCAGCGACTGTAACTTTTACTCCTGGGGAATTTGATCCTCTAGAATCTTCAAAATTTGATGTAGTGAAGGAGGGTGTTACTTTGAGTTGTTCAAGCGGTACCATTACTGCGGATCAATTCCGTTTCTTCAAATCTCAAACTCTAACCATTTCTTCTACAGCAGGTAATATTACTTCTATAGAGCTTACTTGTACAGCAAATGATGATGCTAAACATGGTCCTGGTTCTTTTGGCGAATTAGCAGGCTATAGCTATTCAGGAAAAGTGGGAACTTGGACTGGTAGCGCATCCTCAGTGACTTTCTCTACAACCAACAACCAAGTGCGTGCTACTCAAGTGGTTGTGACAATTGATGGCGAAGGTGGTGGCGAGACTCCAGATACACCTGATACCCCAGATGCTCCAGAAGAGCCTGTAGTGGGTAGTATAGATGGCTATACAAAGGTAACTAGTGCAGCAAGTTTGGTTGCAGGTGATAAAGTAGTGTTGTATTGCGATGATTCAGCAGTAGGTGTAACAGGTTGGAGTGGAAACAAGGATGCTACTGTAGCTGAGACTGGTTGGGTTGAGTATGTAGTAGAAATGGTTGATGGTGGTTTCTATCTCAAAGATGGAGAACAATACATCTCTTTAACCGTGAAAAACACATTCAAGTATGCCGCTACAGGTAGTATTTGCAACGTAACTGCAGAAGGTATCCTGTACATCACCTTAGACGGTCTTGACTATCTATTGTATGAGAACGGTGGTCAATACTATCGTATGTACACCGATAAGTCATCTAATAGCGCTTATAAACCATTCTATGTATATAAAGCAGGTGCGGGCAGTGGCGAGAATCCAGGTACTCCAGATACCCCCGACACTCCAAACACAGATATGGTGGTAATCAGTGGCTTGCAATATGCTGATGCTTACTATTATGAGTATGAGGGTGTGAAATTCTACGAGATAGATTTGTATAAAGATTATGACATTGAGGCTGATGGCTATGTATATCCTGAACTTTATATAGCGATAGAAGCGACTAGCAAAACAGCACTCAATGGTACCTATGACCTATTATATGCTGGTTTTTGGACAAGTGAGAATGACTCTGTATTGATAGGCGAAGAGCTCGCTACTGTGACTATTAAAAATACCGATAACGAGGGTAATTACTCCTTCAAGGGTTTGTTTGTGGGAGAAGATGGTAAGACATACCAATTTGATGAAGTGGTAAATGTGTTTGCTTATGACGCAGATGCTGAATATGAAGAGATTGAGTTGAACGAGGACGGTACAGACAATCCTGGAACTGATAATCCAGGCACTGATAACCCAGGTACCTCAACAAGAACTATTACTTTCGACGCTGATGTAGATAAGGGTAATGCTATTGAATACGTTGATGGTGCAACTGGAAAAGAATTTACTATTTCTAAAGATGGTGTAACTCTAACGGTAAGTTCTGGTCTTCTTGGTAAATACAATAATGAACTTCACTATCGTATTTACAAGAACGAAACTCTTACTATCACTTCTACTGTAGGTAATATCGTATCTGTTGAGTTTACATGTACAGCAAATGATGATGCGAAGTATGGTCCTGGTTGCTTCACAGTGGCTGATGGAAGCTATTCTTATTCAGGTGCTGTAGGAACATGGACAGGCTCTGCTAATGAGGTACTATTTACCGCATCAGCTAACCAAGTTCGTGCTTCTCAAATCGTAGTTAAGGTAGCAAATTCTACTGCTGTAGAGGATGTAACTATCGGTGAGAGCGCTGTTAAAGTAATGCAAAATGGTCAAGTTTTGATCAAGCATGGTGAGAATGTTTACAATGTTGTAGGTGTACAAGTAAAATAAAACATGGCTTGCTGAAATAATCAAATAGACCTATATCAAAAAACGAGTTGCTCTAATGGGCAACTCGTTTTTCTTTGTGAAAAGTGATGGAACGAATAATATATAACGGAATAACTGATAAACAGGATGCAGGAAAGTAAATTTAATCTATCTCTCTGAATCGTACTTGTTCGCGGCTAAAAAGGAACTGAATAGGGGAATATTTATATCCCGCTTCCGTGGTTATTGGTTTGCCCCAGAATAGATATGCATGTTCACCACGGCGTACATACGCGCCTTGTTCCTTCCATTGCTCGAAAGTTAATAATTCCTTGTCTAATAAGTTATAACACTCACGAAGTAATTGATTCTTAGTGAATTTGGTTCTGCCAGCAGCTTTAGCTATTTCCTCTAGACCGTTGGTAATAGTGCGGAGATGTGCACGATAATCTTTCATCTTGTTGGTGGTTACTTGATCCACCTGGTAAGTAGTACTTGTCATAATAATAAAATTGAAAAGGTGAATAATAAATGGTTAAAATATAAACTGTGTTTAGCTTATTTCTTACTTGGTTGGTGCTGTAATTATTTGCATCGCAATAATAATACTGTACAAATTTTCACAAAAATCTTTCATTGTCGCTTGCATGTCAATTGCAGGGGTAAAGTTCAATTCTAGTTGCATAATTTTAGTCGTTTTAGTAGTTAATAATTTCGTTGAATTGTCTCATTTTTCGTTTGACGGTGCAAAATTACTATAGCAACCTGCTAAAAGTTGTCAGTGTGAAGAAAAAAATGCAAAAAAAATGCACTTTTTTTGAGAAAGTGCATTTTTTAGGGGAAAATGTCGGATTTTTGGTTCTTTTTTGTTTGGATTCTCCGTCACATGGGCTTGATAACGCTTCGGTCTTCCTTCGGAGTGGTATCGGAGTGGTAACGGTGTTTGTCCGTTATCCCTCCGTTATCCCTCCGTAAGAGTGAGGGACAAATTATATTGTCAATTATCAGAAATCCATGTCGGTATTCTTTTTCTTTTTGCAATACATTTGGTATGCTCGCTTTGCTTCGTCTTTGAACACCTTTACGAGCGAGGCTGGTTCTACGATTCGAATATCTGTTCCGTGTGTGCGTAGTTCTTGGATAAAATCAAAAGTAGGCGCTACAAAATATTCAAAGTAGGTAAAATTGAGGTGTTGGCGAATTTCTTTTTGCGAAGCATGCAACGGTAATAGGCGCAAGAATGGAGTGGATTTCTCGTTGGCTTCAATGACAATCGTTTTAGGATCTGCATTTTGGAAAACACCATAGTATGGTGCAAAAAAAGCATGCGCGTTGAATTTCTTAGGATAAATGAACTCATTGTTTGTCAGTTCAATTCGCTGAATTCGGTCCAAGGCATAAACACGTGTTTCAGTTGGGTGGGTAGATGGACAACCTGCCACATACCAACGTTGTTTGAATGCTTTGAGACAGTATGGCGAGAGTATGAAGTCGTATGTTTGGTTTCGTCCGAAATTGTGGTAAGTTACTTTGAGTTGGGTACGTGTACGAATGGCATCCACGATTGATGTAAGGTATTGTGTACCAAGGGGAATGTCTTCGTACAAGATATTTTCGCTCATATCTTGTGCTTGGTCCAACATGGAGTGTACAGACATGGCGTTGAGTAGCCATTTGCGAGTGACTCCACCGTTGATATCATTCTTATTTTCAATGTAATACACACAACCACGTGAACGGTCACACTTGATTTCTACATCAAAAATCTCTTCAATCTCCTGTTTGTAGCGATGAAATCGACGCTCTGGAATCTCATCTTCGTGGTCATCGTTGTACCGACAACGTGACCAACGGCTATTGATGTCTTGACGCGTTAGATGACCTGATGCAATGGCATCAATAAGCCAAAAATATACGTTTACTTGATGTGCAGCCATGTGTTGTGTTTAGAGTTTAGTGTTTAGTGATTAATGTTTAGTGATACGCATTTCACAGTTTTTGCAGTCGAACTCTAGAGAGAGGAGGGTGCCGTTTTGCAGGCGAAGATAGCGTGGTTCATTAGCCATAGGGTTAATCTTTCTACAGTGACCTAACTCGTTGAGTATGCAATACTTACACGTCATTAGTGGCGTGGTGGGGGTGATTATATTTGTGTCAATTGTCGTCTCCATAGGTTGAGTTGGCTAATGGGAATAAAATATGGGAAGTGCTCAGAGCATATCTGATTATTATTGATGACTTGAATATTCCGAGCAGCAAAATCCGTATCTCCAAGTTTGCTAAGTTGCTGAATAATAGTCTGTAATGCTCTTTGTGTGTTGTTGGCTTCTTGGTGCTCTGCCACAAAATCAGTAGTCTTTTCGCCAATCGTGAGGCGATAACCCTCGGGTATGACCTCAAAGCGAATATCTACTGGTATTTGTCGTTTGGCTTGCAGCGAGCGCAAGAACTCGGTATCTAAATTGCGGTATAATATTGTACCTCGTTGAATATTAGGCATTTGGTTTGGATATATCCATTCGCCTTCTACGCGGTTGATAGCAAAACCTTTGTCTTCAAAGCAAATACCATCTCCGTTGTGTAAGGTGATATTGGGTTGGAGTTGTACGCAAATAGCGTCTTTGCGAAGTGCTACTACCCGTCCAATCTTTTCTCCTGTCGATTTGGGAGTGTCCCAATTGGCCATTTGTGGGGTGCGCTTGTGTAGGAAATAGTCGGTTTGTCCACGATGGAATGTCTTGGCAGGGTTCGGGGTGAAGTTGTATGTTTGTACGGATGGAGTAGATGCCTGTTGCAAGTTGGGGTTCGAGGCAATGATTTGATCCAGCAATTGTCGGTAGTATGCCACGATATTGGTTACATAATCTCTGTCCTTGAGACGACCTTCAATTTTGAAGGTTGTGACACCTGCTTCTATCATTTGAGCGAGGTGCAAACTGCGGTCCATATCTTGGAGAGAAAGTAGATAGCGTTGATGAATAGGTTTGCCGTTTGCGTCTAGAATTTCGTTGCCGTCTTTGTCCAAGAGATCGTATCTTTGGCGGCAGAGTTGCGCACAACAACCACGGTTGGCACTTCTATCCATCAGAACTTCAGATAAATAGCAGCGTCCGCTATAACTTACACACAAAGCTCCGTGGACAAAAGCTTCTAATTCAATTTTGAATTTTGAATCTTGAGTTAAGATTGCGTTGTTGATGTTTGCAATATCTTGGAGCGATAGTTCGCGGGCGAGGACTGCTCGGCGAAATCCAAGTTGTTGCAGATGAAATACTTGCTCCGGTGTGCGATTATCGCATTGGGTTGATGCATGCAATCTAATAGGTGGAAGGTCATAGTTGAGCAGATTGAGGTCTTGGATAATAAGTGCATCCACCCCCACCTTATATAAATCATGCGCGAGCGCGCACGCGCGAGGGAACTCATCGTCATGAAGTAGGGTGTTGAGCGTCACAAGTACTTGAACACCAAAGCGATGAGCGTATTTGACTAGTGCAGCAATGTCTTCAATACTATTGCTTGCCGCCTGTCGTGCACCAAACTCTGGTGCACCAATATACACGGCATCTGCACCTGCATCAATAGCAGCCTTACCCACTTCTAAGTCGCGGGCTGGAGCCAATAATGATATTAATTTTGAATTAAGAATTTTGAATTTGGATTTATGGGTTAGTAATTATCTTAGCATATTGCTCAGTTCGTACATCACTATGCCTGCTGTGACGCTTACATTGAGGGAGTGTTTGGTTCCATATTGTGGAATTTCAATACAACCATTCGCAGCATCTACCACCGCTTGTTGTACACCAAAAACCTCATGCCCCATAATAATAGCAGTCTTTTGATTTTTAGGTAGTTGCATGTTATGGAGTAGCGTAGAACCATGTGCTTGTTCAATGGCATAAACCGTATATCCATCTTCTTGTAAGGCGTGTACGGCATCCAATGTGTGCTCAAAATAACGCCAATCCACGGTTAATTCCGCACCAAGGGCAGTTTTGTGGACCTCGTTGTTAGGTGGGCAGCAGCAAATACCGCATAGCCATACGCCTTGAAGGCAGAAAGCATCAGCAGTACGGAATACCGCACCAATATTATGTTGGCTACGCACATTATCTAGCACTACAATGAGTGGCACTTTTTGTGCTTCGTGAAAGGCCTCTGGTGTTAGGCGATTCATCTCTTGTATGGTGGTTTTTTGCATCTTGTTCTATTTTTATTCCTATTATAAGGGTATTGTAAAGGTAGCGCAAAGGTAGCGGAGCGACTAAGTGTTGAAAATAAAGGGAAGGCAGATTGTTAGTTGTTTATCTTCTGCGTTGATATCAATGATAAAATCTTCGTGTATTGGAATCATTCGTCCATCATTAAGTGTGATGAGGGTATTGATGGTTGTTTCGTCCACTTCTTCCACTATGCCCAAATCGCCTTGATCGGTATCGACGACACGATAACCGATGAGACTTTGCCATGTTGGGAGCAGTTCGTCCTCTTGATTCATATCAGAGATAAGCATAAACGCTTCAGCACCAATAAGTCTTTGGGCTTCTTGCTCGTCATGAATGTGAGAGAGTTGAAAGATAAGACTATCACTTCCCTTGCCTCGCCAATCTAATACACGGAAAGGGACAAGGATATTGTCTAGTTTGAGTATGAGGAAGTTAGCCTCTGCATTGTCCCAATATTCGTTGTTCATAAGGCATTGCAACTCGCCCCGTTTGCCATGTGTGCGAGTCAGACGACCAATGGATATGACTTGTTCGTTGGTTATCATTGTTTTTTTAAGATATGGTAATGATTTTTTGTAGTGCGTTATATACGATGTGCCCCTCAACGGTGTATCCCATTTGTTGGAGAAGTAGCATATAGTTCCGCACTTGTTCGAGATGCGATTTTCGCTCTTTTTGCCCAAACTTGTAGTCAATAATGATGGCATGTTTGTTCTTCATTATCACGCGGTCAGGGCGATAAGTATTTTTGGATGTAGTGATGATATCTTGTTCCGTAAGGATTTGATATTCATCGGAAAACCAGTCGTTGTGATTGTCGTGGCTGATGAGTTCCTGCAAACTGATCATTTGCTTGCGCATTTCTATCGCTTGTTTGTGGGTTACTTGTCCACCGTCAATCAGTCGTTGTAATGTCTTGTCTTTGTCCTCCCATGTGCGCATATCAGCCAACCACAAGTGCATCAATGTACCTAAATCCACAATCGTAAGTGGCGCTTGTTCGTCAAAATCATCTTCTGCACGGCTGCGAAGAGTGAGACGTTGTTCAATAGGAATAGAAACGTATTGCGATGGTACAGTGTGCTCCGTTGACTCTTCTTTAGGTGGAATGGAAGAGGTTGTAGTGGATGAAATATAGGAGTTGGTTTCGTTCAAATCATCTTTATAAAGATAGGACACCAACTGTCCCACATTGGAAGTTTTTACTTTCTTGTTAGAACCAGTAGTGTATTTCGGTCCATAGATGTAGAGTCTATACCTTGCTCTCGTAATAGCTACATACGTAATATTCAGATTATCAGTGTATGAGGCTAATGTTTCAAGAATGTAGTCTTCTGCGAATAATGAACGTAGAAGTTTAGGCGATGGGTGGATTGGTAGCAGGGGTATGGTGTTGAAAGGAGCCGTTTGTGGCTTACACCAAATGATGTCATTAGGGTGTGAGTCCACTAGATTCCAATCGAAGAATGGTATCATGACAATATCAAACTCAAGTCCTTTGCTTGCGTGTATGGTCATGATATTGATTGCACTATTGGTTTTAGGCGCAGGAATGGTGGCTGTTTTTCCCTTCATCTCCCAATAGTTGAGGAAAAGAGTAGTGTCAGCTACTTTGGTTTGAGTGAATTGGTATATCTTATCTTGGAAAGCCGTAAGATAAGGTGTTGCGCCTTCCCATTGCGCTAATTCTAGTTTGTCAATGAGTAGTTGTACATGATCATACAGAGGCAATAATTGTGCTTGTTGCCTAATTGCGTCAAATGTCTCGAAATTGGGCAAAGCATTTTGTAATAGTGCCTGAGCCGTGTCATCTTCTCCAATAGATAATTTTAGTAAGGCAATGAGTATCTGTATGCTAACGTGTGCCCCAATACGTAATCCTCCTGCGGATTGCACTTCGTATCCTTTTTGGATAAGGAATTGTGCGATGGTTTCTACATCTCTCGTGTAGCGGGTCAAAATGGTTACTCTAGAGAGGTCTATTTGTTCGTTTTGCAGGGATTGGAGTTGCTCAAATAATGTATTAAGCGCCGATTCTTTGTAGTTTTTTTCTTCGAAGAACTGCATGTGAAAACACCCATCGTAGGTTTTCTGGGCTTTTTGATGCATTTCATCGAAACTATAAATATGTGCTATGTCTTCAATGGGTTCATGATATGAATCTGGGTATTCTAGTTTGCATTTGTCAACTACCCATTTGCAATACTTTTGCATGAGCAACTCGTTGCTATCCACTACGATTTTGGCAGTTCGCCAGTTTTTACCCATGCCTTTGCCTGGTTGTTTGGCGATAAAATCCTTATCGTTATCTACTTGGTTAAGCAGATGCCAATCGGAGTTGCGAAAGCGATAGATACTTTGTTTGACATCACCCACAATCAAGTTGTCATGTCCAGAGGCCTCGGTGTCTAGGATGAGTGGTTTGAAGTTTTGCCATTGCAGTTTGCTTGTGTCCTGAAACTCATCAATCATGTAGTGGTGGTAGTATTGCCCAATCCTCTCGTAGATAAAAGGTGACTCCTGACCGTCAATAATTTGGAAGATCAGTCGATTGATTTCCGAAATTGGCAATCGACCTAATTGTCTGTTAGTAGTCTCAATCTGAGCAGCTACATCTTGTAATATTCCTAGCGAATGGAGTTTGGCTAATATAGCGTCTGCTGTGAAATATAGACACGCAACTTGACCTGTAGTCATGTCGTACAAGTCCCTGATGAGTGGCATCAATTCTTGACTCTTGTCTTGTAAAAGTTGTTGCTCACTTTTAGATTTGCCAGTTTTTTTGTATAATGTACCCTCGCCATTCAATACATTGAGTAGAGTGGTGTTGAACCCGCTCACGAGAATTTCCTCAGGCTCTTTATTGAAAAGCCCCGTGCATCTTGTATTGATGTCACTTTCGTTCCAGGTAGAGAGTGCTTGATTGATTTTTTCTTTTAGCGTTTGTACAAAGATGATAGCTTGCTTTTTTATTTCGGAGAGTTGTTCTAGATACAAACGCATTTTGTTTTTATCCTCGAATACTTCTCTCACTTCATCCATTTGTTGGATGAGTGCTTCTTTGGAGAGTTCGCTCGAAAACGTTTTGATGTTATCAATCGGGTTCCAGCGTTTGTTTTGCTCCATATTGTTTTGCGCATATTCTATCAACCAGGAAGTTAGGTCTGCATCTTCAGGTTTGACTTCTCGTATGCGACGGAAGATGTCATCAACTGCTTGATTAATGATTTCTTGTTGATCCAAAGATAAGTCGTAATTCGTGGATAATCCCAGTTCTAAGGCAAATGTGCGGATTATTTGTTGAAAGAAACCATCTATAGTAGATACCGAAAAACGATTGTAATCTTGGAGTATGCCCAGCATAAGTAACTGTGCACGTGCTTGAATCTCTTTTTGATTCAAACCGATATTGGGATCTTGAAGAAATTCCTCAATATAGTCTGATTTCTCTGGCTGTTGCGCTAGGATATAGAGTTCTTTCAAGATGCGCTCTTTCATCTCTGCGGTAGATTTCTTGGTAAAGGTTACCGCTAAAATTCTGCTATGGGGTAGTCTAGTTTCACGCAAAGTCTTATCGCTCAATAACATGCGAATGTACTCTCGTGTAAGCGCGAACGTTTTGCCACTACCTGCTGATGCTTTATAAATGGATAACATCGTGTTAAGGTTTTAGTTGATAATTCGTAAGGTATAACCAATTGTATTATTCAATATTGCTTGATATTTTCTTAGGGGATATTGAGTCAAACCTTTGGTGGGAATAGCAAACCCATAACTCAAATCATATTCTTCCCCACAAGTTGGACAAATGGCGTATAAACCATCTACTTCGACTGGCTTGGTTTTGTTCACGCAGTTGGGACAGCATAAGTCTGCGGCATGATAGTGCCCATCCAGACCTATCCATATTAGCAAACCACAATAACCTATGTACTCATAGTTATATCTTGGTTTCGTAATAGTCATGGTTTGATAGCCATTGTCTATCATAAAATGTGGATACTCTTCTGTTATTTTCAGCGTGTAGCTGACTGGCACATAAGGTACAGGGTTCTGATTGTTGAAGTCTTCACACCCCAACAGTAAACTCCCTATAAACCCTATTAGTATCCACTTTTTCATCAATACACATCAAGTAATTCTACTCTAAATATCAATGTAGAGTAGGGAGGAATATGCGATTTTGTACCTTCCGTACCTTTCTCAGTAATACCGTATCCTAAGTCGTATGGAATATAGAACTCGTAAATGCCAAATTCTTTCATGAGTTTAAGACCTTCGGTGAATCCAGGTACGAATACATTGACGTAGTCACTATAGTTGTCATTTGCGTCAAACTCATGCCCATTGATCAATTTTCCTGAGTACTTAATAGTCACCATCTTAATATCATCAACACGTGGAGTATTAGGCTCTCCAGGAACAATACACTTGTACTGTAGTCCCGTGTGAGTAGTATGAACCTCTGGGTTCTTGGCATTATTGATGAGCCATAACTCATTTTGAGTTTTCCAATCCAACCAGTTGTTTTGTTTGCAACTACTCAATGCTATCACACTAAGTAGCAATACTATTATTGTTTTTGTTTTCATATGCTTAAATTTGTCTATTATTGTGCTAACCACAAACTAGGGTTTAATATGCTTCTGTCTTTGTATATTTGAAAGTATAGTTCCGTTTTGTTGTCTTCTGCGGCATCTGTTAAGATTTCGCCGATAGATTGTTTGGCGACTACTTTGTCTCCTTGCTTGACTTTGATGGATTTTAGTTGCGAATATACACTACGATAGTTTCCGTGTTGGATGATTACCGCAAAACTGCCATTCATTTGCGCACACCATGTTACTTCGCCTTCATAAATAGCGCGAGCTTGTGCTCCAGCTACAGTTTGCAAGTAGATTCCCTTGTTGTTGACAGTCACATGTTCATGGATAGGGTGTTGGTGTTTGCCAAAATGTCCACTGATATATCCCTTTTCTATAGGCCAAGGCAGACGCCCTTGGTTAGCTTCAAACCCACCTGCGATTAACTGTTGTTCTTTGGTTAATGTGGTAGTAGTTCTTACTTGTTTGGCGATTAACTCTTCTATTTTCTTGTTCAGTTCATTGACTTTCTTTTCTTGTTGTTTTTGTTTAGCCAATAGTTCTTTTTCTTTTTTCTTTAGCGAACTGAGCATGTTTTTTTGCTTGCGCTGATCTGCTGTCAGTCGTTCTTGTTCGCGTTTTTGTGATTTTAATGCCGTTGAGCGGTTTTCTTTGCGTTCAGATAATAGGTTATTTTGTATATCTATTTCTGCTTGGATATCTTCTATTCGCTTCACTTGTTCCTTGCGATATGCTGCAAACTGTTGCATATACTGCATACGACGGACCAACTGTTGGAAACTATCCGATGACAACAAAAACAACAAAGGAGACTGCTGCATATCCGCATAGTGGGTTTCACGAACGAGGCGTGCATAATCTTCCTTGGCTATCACCAATTCGGCTTCCAATTCTGCACGTTTTTTGCGCAAAGTGCCCATTTCGCCATTCAGCGCATTGATCTCACCTTGGATATTGCCAATCAGTTTTTTGCGCGTCTTAATGTCGTTGTTCAGTAGATTGAGTTTGTTCTCTGTCGCGGTTTCATCTTTTTTGGTTTGCTTGAGCATTTTGCCTGTTTCCTCCAATTGTTGTTGAAGGACTTGTTGCTGTCGTTGCAATTCCTTGACGCTTTGTGCGAATATAGACAAAGGCAACAACAATAGTAGATATAGTATCAATTTTTTTTTCATATAGGTAAGATTTCGCGCAAACTAACTTGTTTGTATTTGTTGGTATTTACCATTTGTGGCTCTTTCTGATTATTGTATTCGCGTTGTCCCATATTCGCTTTGAGTTGAAGCGTATGAGTGCCTGCTTGCAAATCGAGGTTGATTTCCTTGCCTGCTTTGTTGATCAATAACTGTAACATTTTGTAGGAAATACGTCTAGGTGACAACTTATTGATATCTTCGTAAGTCATGATAGTGTATCGCCTATTGAGTTTGTCTATGATTGTTACTTGGTCTGGCGTAGCTTCTAGTCTGAATAGTTCTATACCCATCACAGGCGTTACGGATAGTACAATCAATTCGTTTTTCCACACCTTGAGCATACAATTGGTCTTGTATTCGTGTTGGTCGAATGTGAGTGTTACTTGAGTACGTTGGGTCATAACTTGTTTGTGTACCCTGTTTGGCCGATTGCTTGCACAAGATACTAGCAGTAACCCCACTATGATCAGTAATATATGTTTGATTTTATACATTATAGTTTTCGTTTAATGGCTTTCCAATGTTTTTCTATCTCTTTGTCTGTTTCTTCGGTAGTATGCTCTTTGGCACGTTGGATATAAAACCACGCTCCTTCGTAATCGCCTTTTTTGTAAAGTATCCACGCATACGTATCTAGGAATATCGAATTACTTGGTTCTGCCATAATGGTGGTGCGAGATAATTCTTCCGCTTTATTAAGATCTCCTCCGCTAATGCAGATATTCCATGCTAGGTTATTCAACCACATCATGTTTCTATTGTCAAATCTCAGAACTGATTCGTAGGCTTCAATTAACTTGTCTGCAGGTTGTTTGGTTTGCTCGTAAAGTTGCAAACGAAAGACATGAAACTGATAGTTCTCTGGTTCTTCTTTTAGGTAGCGTTCAATCTCCAGGATAGCCTGTTTATTCTTTCCCATCATGGTGTTCAGACGATAGCGCTGTATGGCACTTTGTTCGTTGTAACCATGAATACTGTCCAATGCATCTTGTACCTTTAATGCTTCAGGCAATAGGTTGAGGGATATGTAGGCTTTTTGTAGCACAGCATGCACATCCTCATCGCGTTTGTTAGCCTTGGCTACTGCCTTGAGATTGTTAATCGCTTCTAGTTGTTTGTCTTTGATCTCGGTCTGAAGGAGTAGAATATTGTAGTTGTACCAATAATCCGAAGGAGCCAACTCGTATGCTTTTTTGAAGTAGGCAATCATCTCTGGGATGTTACCATCTTCTTTGGCGTAATAGCCCAAGTAATTATTGATATTCGCATCATTAGGGTTGAGCAGATAACAAAATTTCACAACAGGGCGTGCTTTCTCAGTTTCTTGAAGCAGGATAAGTCTATTAGCTTCATAGTAATAGTATAGGAACTGTTGCTCTTGTTCTTTTGTGAGCGTTTGTCCCCATACCATTCCTGCACAGAATAGCATCAACACTATCCCTATTACCTTTCGTGTCATTACCGAAATAGCCCTTGTTTATTTCACTCCACTATGACCAAAACCTCCAGCACCTCTTTCTGTCGTGCTCAATTCTTCGACTTCGATTAGTGTTGGTTGCTCATGTTTAGCAATGACCATTTGGCATATTCTCTCCGCAGGTTCTATTGTTTGAGGTTCGTTACTCAAGTTTATGAGTATCACGCCAATCTCACCTCGATAATCTGCATCGATGGTTCCTGGTGTGTTCAATACGGTCAATCCGCGTTTTAGCGCCAATCCGCTACGAGGACGGATTTGAGCTTCATAACCTACAGGCAATTCGATGAATAATCCTGTTGGAATCAATTTGCGTTCTAGTGGTTGCAATGTAATCGCTTCTTGGATATTGCAACGAATATCCATGCCTGCTGCCTGCTCGCTCTCGTATCGTGGCAGTGGGTTGGTGCTTTTATTGATAATTTTAATTGTCATATGTCTTCGTTCTTATCAAAATCTCTTCTTAACTAATACTTTGAGCCCATCTTCTACTATCTTGATGTGCAAATCTTTTGCCATTTGTGTTGGGGTGCCATCGATGTGTACTGGACTAGATTCATTTTCACGCTCTAGCATGATCTCTTTGGCACGAATCGTGTGCATATAATGATTCTCATCAATGCTTTTTGTGAACAATTGCCATGCCAATTCGGGTGCTTTAATCAATGGAAATTCACTAACGATAGCCACATCCATCCAACCATCTTGTAAGCTGGCCTTAGGAGCTATGCACGCATCATATCCCCATTGACTAGCGTTCGCAAAGTTAATCAAGAAGGCACTAGTCGTAAGGTCTATCCCTTCTCCTTGCAAATGATATTGCTCAGGTTTGTATTGGAAGATGTCTTTGAGAATACTTTCAATATATCCTTTCAATCCTCGACTCGTGTTACTGAAGTCTTGGGCTACTAATGCATCAAAACCGACACCAAATGTAGAAAAGAATGGTATGTCATTTACTGTGCAATAATCTACTGAGATTACTTCGGAATTGTTTAGCATTTCTACGGCGCGATTCATGCGGGTAGAGATCTCCAAATGGCGTGCGAATCCATTGCCACTACCATTAGGGATGATGCCCAATGCTGTGTTCGTGCCGCATAATCCTTTGCCGACTTCATTGATGGTTCCGTCACCTCCTACAGCGATTACGGCATAGTAGCCTTCGAGAGCAAACTGCTGAGCCAATTGCGTAGCATGACCTGCATATTCTGTAACAACCACAGTCGGAGAGAATAACTCCTTATTCAACAATTCTCGAATGAGTTTTGTAATCCTGTTCTTGGTTTTTGGTCCCGAAACGGGATTGACTATAAATGCGATATTTTTCATATCAATTTTGCGTTGTTTATGTATAAATTAATACTCTGTATTACTCTTTCAGGGTAGTGTGTGTAAATTGGGTGCAAAGATACAACTTTTTTTTGATATTTGCAAGTTGTACTTCTGATTTTGTTCATAGTTTTTATCTTTACCCTATCTTTACCCTGTCTTTTACGGGTTCTTATCTCACTTTGTTTGAACGATTATTTCATGACGGGTTCATAACGGGTTCATAGTGTGTTTTTCTCGCGCGTGCGCGCTCGCGGTAGTGTAATAAGGTATCTATACTTGCTCTTATTACCCATTTATTTGCGTTTTAAGGCACTTTGTGTCCTTTATTGAGGGGGAGCCGAAAAGAAAAATACAAAAAAATACGCGAAAATTTTGGTATATCAAAAAAATGTTGTAATTTTGCACCGTGGTTTCGTGCGCGCATTAGGCGCGTGTTCCTTAAAATTCAACGAAGGAGCAGCCATGAAACTTTGAAACAGCCCATAGGGCGTGAAACTTTGAAACTTTTAAAACTGAAAAATAAATGATTGACAACGACAGAATTATTCCTGTGAAGATTGACGAGGAAATGCGAACCTCGTACATCGACTATTCGATGAGTGTCATCGTGGCGCGTGCTTTGCCAGATGTGCGTGACGGCTTTAAGCCTGTTCACCGCCGTGTGCTCTTCGGAATGAATGAGCTGGGAAACACCAGCGATAAACCTACTAAGAAATCCGCGCGTATTGTCGGTGAGGTAATGGGTAAGTACCACCCACACGGCGATAGTAGTATCTATGGAACGTTGGTGCGTATGGCGCAACCATGGAATATGCGTAGTGTGTTGGTAGATGGTCAAGGTAACTTTGGTTCGATTGACGGTGACGGTGCTGCGGCTATGCGTTATACGGAGGCGCGCCTCTCTAAATTGGCTGAGGAGATGCTTCGCGATATCGAGAAGGATACTGTAGATATGCAGTTGAACTTCGACGACTCGCTTAAAGAGCCTGTTGTTTTGCCTTGCCGCTTCCCTAACTTGTTGGTGAATGGTGCTAGCGGTATTGCTGTGGGTATGGCTACCAATATGCCTACACACAACTTGGGCGAGGTGATTGACGGTTGTGTCGCATATGTGAAGAATGCGGTAGCTCGCGTGGAGAACCCAGAAGTAGAGCCTATCACTGTGGCAGAACTCATGGAGCATATCAAAGCGCCTGACTTCCCAACAGGTGGTACTATCTATGGCTACCAAGGTGTACGTGATGCCTACGAGACAGGTCGTGGACGTATTATCATCCGCTCCAAAGCAGAGATTGAAACCGAGGACAATGGTCGCGAGCGTATCGTGATTGGCGAGTTGCCATATGGCGTGGTGAAGTCTGACCTTGTCAAGAATATCGCTGACCTCGTCAATGATAAAAAGATAGAGGGTATCTCTGGTATTAGTGACCAATCCAAACGCGATGTGCGTGTGATTATTGAAATCAAACGCGATGCGAACGCACAAGTAGTGCTCAATAAACTCTACAAATATACTGCCCTTCAGTCTAGCTTCTCTGTGAACAGCATTGCACTCGTGAAGGGTCGTCCACAACTCCTCAATCTCCACGATATGGTGGCTAACTTCATCGAGCACCGTATGGATGTGGTGATTCGTCGTACCAAGTACGACTTGCGTAAGGCAGAAGAGCGTGCACATATCTTGGAGGGATTGATTATCGCGGTGGATAATATCGACGAGGTGGTTCGTATCATCCGTGCGAGCCGTACTCCAGCGGAGGCACAAAGCAATTTGGAGGTGCGCTTTGGTTTGGATAACTTGCAGTCAAAAGCAATCGTGGATATGCGTCTATCTCAACTCACAGGCTTGCGTATTGAAGAGTTGAAGCAAGAGTATGCTAAACTTCAAGAACTCATTCAATACCTCAATGAACTGCTCAATAACGAGACCAAGCGTTACGAGGTAATTGAGAACGAATTGGTTGAGATCAAGGAGAAATATGCTGACGAGCGTCGTACACGTATCATCAAGATGGCTACCGAGTTTAACCCTGAGGATATGTATGCCGACGACGATATGGTGATTACTATTTCTCACTTGGGTTATATCAAACGTACTCCATTGACTGAGTTCCGTCAACAAGGTCGTGGTGGAGTAGGTGCTAAGGCTAGTGCTGCACGCGATGAGGACTTCATCGAGTATGTACACCAAGCGAATATGCACTCTACCATGATGTTCTTCACCGAGCAAGGTCGTCTCTATTGGATTAAGGTTTACGATATTCCAGAGGGCAACCGCCAATCTAAGGGTCGTGCACTCCAAAACATGATCAATATCCAAAAGGGAGACAAGGTGTGTGCATTCATTCATGTCAAGAATCTCAATGATCAAGAATATGTGGACAACCACTACCTCATCTTCGCTACTAAGGATGGTTTGATGAAGAAGACCACATTGGAGTCTTATAGCCGTCCACGTGCGAATGGTATCATTGCACTTGGTTTGCGTGAGGGCGACCGTTTGATTCGTGTGACATTGACCGATGGCAAGAGCCAAATGTTGGTAGCTTCTTATAATGGTAAGGTGGTTCGCTTCCCAGAGGATACTGTTCGCCCAATGGGTCGTACAGCAACGGGTGTGCGTGCAATCAAACTCGATGAGGATGGTCAAGACCGTGTAGTAGGTATGATCTGCGTAGAGGAGGGTAGCAAGGATACTGTTCTTGTGATCTCTGATAAAGGTTATGGCAAGCGCACCTTACTCGATGATGAGACAGGCGAACCAATCTACCGTATCACCAACCGTGGCGGTAAAGGTGTCAAGACTATGAACCTTACCGACAAGACTGGTAACCTCATTGGTATGGAGGCAGTTAATGATGACCAAGACCTCATGCTCATTACCAAGTCTGGTACTGCAATCCGCATGGATATGTCTTCTATCAGCGTGCTAGGTCGTGCTACGCAAGGTGTCAAACTTATTGAACTCCAAAAGCGCAACGATACCCTTATGTTCGGCTGCGTAGTTCCTAAGGAGGAGACCGAAGAGGCTACGGCTGAAGAAGTAACCGCCGAAGAAACTACCACCACCGAAGAGTAATATGAAACAAGCGCTTATGGCGCGTGAAACTTTGAAACTTTCTAACTTTTAATGAATATGAAAAAATCCATTTTTCTCGCAGCTCTCGTGCTTGTAGGTGCAGGCTGCTTTGCACAAAAAGCTAACGTAAGTAAGGCTCGCAATTTGGTAGAGGCTGAGACTCCTGATTATGCTGGAGCTCGTGTGGCTATCAGCGAAGCGTTGCAAAATGATGAGACCAAGGACCAAGCTAATACATGGTATGTAGCAGGATATGTTGGTTACAAAGAGTTTGATACCAATAACCTCAACCGTCAAATGGGACGTAATATTGATGTGGATGCATGGGGTGCTTCTGTTATGGAGTCGCTTAACTATTGGGAGAAAGCATACGAGTTGGCGCTTGTACCAACTTATGACAAGAAAGGTAAAGCGAAATACGATACCCGTACTCCTAAGTTGATCTTGCCTAAAGTAATCGAGTACTATAACAACTCAGTGCTCATTAGCGCTGGTTTTAATGCCTATGAGGCAAATAACCCTTCTTTGGCATACGACATGTTTATTACACATGTTAATATTCCTGAATTGAAGATTATGCAAGATTATCCAGAGGAGGCAACTAAATTACTCCGTGATTCAAGTTACTACACTTGTCTCTATTATGCTGGTCGTTTTGCATATGAGGCTGAGCGCTATGCTGATGCTATTGCAACTCTTGATCGTATGAATAGCGAGCATGCTGCGGCTAATGCACTTCGCAAAGAGGTGATTTATGCTAACGAGTATATCTACCAAATTTATTTGGAGCAAGGTGATACCGTTAAAGCGGTGGCTTCTATCCAAAACAGCATTAACCTCTTCCCAGAGGAGCCTTGGTTCATGCAAAACCTCATTAACCTCTATATCAACTCTGGTCAAGAGGATAAAGCTGTTGAGTACCTTGATCTCGCTATTCAACGTGAGCCTGGTGTAGGTCAATATTACAACTCTAAGGGATCTATTCTTGCTCGTATTGGACGTTTTGATGAGTCTTTCGCAGCGTTTGACAAAGCGATTGAGTTGGAGCCAAACAATGCGCTCTTCGTTTCTAGCCTTGGTTTTGCTTATGTAGATCTTGGCAATAAGATCAACGATGACGCTGCATACTTGGATGCTAAGGCATATGCAGTAGAGAAGAAGAAAGCAGATGCAGCTTTCCAAAATGCGTTGGCATACTTTGAGAAGGCTTACGAACTTGAGCCAGATAACTACGATTACAAGCGCTCTCTCCGCTCTCTCTACTATCGTCTCGGTATGAACGATAAGTACGAAGCTCTTGCAGACTAATGGGTAGAATACTTGCAATTGACTTCGGTCGCAAGCGAACAGGATTAGCCGTTACGGATCCGCTCCGTATAACGGCTAATCCTCTTATTACCATTCCAACTCATACTTTGGAGGAGTGGTTAAAAGACTATTTTACCAAAGAGACTGTTGATGAGGTGGTTATAGGGCATCCGTACCAAATGAGTGGCGAGGATTCTGAGTCTATGCAATATATCCAACCATTTATCAATCGCTTTAAGAAAGTCTTTCCTAATATGCCTCTCAAAGAATATGACGAACGCTTTACTTCTGTTATAGCCCATCAGGCTATGATTGCAGGAGGCATGAAGAAAAGCCAACGCCAAGATAAGTCTGTAGTAGATAAAATCGCAGCATGTATCATCCTCGAAGGTTATCTAGATAGCATTCGTTAAACTCTAAACACTAAACACTAAACGCTAAACACTAAACACATGATATTACCAATATATTTATACGGTCAACCTGTGTTGCGCAAGCCCACAGAAGACATCACTCCTGAGTCGCTTGACCTTAACCAACTCCTCGCTGACATGTGGGAGACATTAGCTGTGGCTGAAGGCTGCGGTTTGGCTGCACCTCAGATTGGCAAAGCTATCCGTCTTTTTATCGTTGATGGAACTGAATTAGCAGAGGATTATCCTGAGTGTCAAGACTTTAAGAAGGTATTTATCAATCCTGAGATTATTGAAGAAAGCGAAGAGGATGCTACTTTTGCTGAGGGATGTCTCTCTTTGCCAGGTATTTCGGAGAATGTTGTTCGTCCTGCTAGCATCACTATTCGCTATATGGATGAGAACTTCACCGAGCATACGGAGACGTATGAGGGTTTTGCTGCTCGTATTATTCAGCATGAGTACGACCACCTTGAGGGCCATGTCTTCACCGATCGTATTTCTCCTATTCGCCGTCAGTTTGTCAAAACCAAACTCACCAATATTGCCAAAGGCAAAGTAGCTGCTCGCTACCGCACCAAACGCTAAACAGTAGCGCAGCGTTCACTAAACACAAAGTATGTCAATACTGACCATCATACTCCTCGCCATTGGCTTAGCCATGGACTGTTTTGCGGTGTCGGTCTGCAAGGGATTAACATCGCCTCATGGTTATGTCCCTCGTTATATCAAACCGATGCTTATGGCATTGTTGTTTGGCGTTTTCCATGCAGGCATGCCGCTAATAGGCTATTTTACAGGCAGTTTCTTCGCGTCGTTCTTTGAACGCTTTGCCCCATGGATTGCTCTTGCATTGCTTGGATTTATTGGTGGAAAGATGATCTACGACTCTCTCCACGATGACGATGACGAGGCGCATCTAGCCGATTTCTCTTTTTGGGGACTGCTCTCCTTGGCTTTTGCCACTAGCATGGATACATTGGCTACGGGTGTTATTTTCATCCCTCACCCAGAGGTATTATGGCTAGCAGTAGGAGTGATTGCTGCCACTTGTTTTGTGTTCTCTATGACAGGTTTTGTACTAGGACATATCGTTGGTGCACGCTTGCGTGTGAATGTCAATATCCTTGGCGGCGTGATCCTGATCCTCATTGGTGTGAAAATCTTCCTCGAAGGAGTACTCTAAACACTAGTTCACTAAATACTAAACAATAGCGGCTAAGCCGCGTCCACTAAACACGAAATATATGTTTTTGATTCAAAATACATTAGTCAGTTTGGATGTCTTGGAGAAGGACTTTTGTTGTGATTTGGATAAATGCCGTGGTTGCTGTTGTATCGAAGGCGATGCAGGTGCTCCGCTTACAGACGAAGAAGAGGAGAAGATCCGTGAGATTCTTCCTATCATCCTTCCCGATATGACCAAAGAGGCAAGAGCCGTGGTAGAAGCACAAGGCTTGTCTTACCTCGATCCATCTGGAGAGAAGGTTACTTCTATTGTCAATGACAAAGATTGTGTTTTTGCTCGTACCGATCATAATGGTTGGTGCTATTGCTTGATAGAGAAAGCATATAATGCGGGTAAGATTGATTTCAAGAAGCCTATTTCTTGTCACTTGTATCCTATTCGTCTTAATCAAGTGGGTGATATGATTGGGGTGGAGTACCATCGTTGGGATATTTGCCATTGTGCTCGCGTGTTAGGTAAGAAACTGCATTTGCCTATTTATCAATTCCTTAAGGAGCCACTTATCCGTCGTTTTGGTCAAGAGTGGTACGATGAATTATGTCTAACTGCTGAAGAGTGGAAGAAGCAATGCGCGCAGAAATAATTACCATTGGTGACGAACTTCTCATAGGGCAAGTGGTAGATACCAACTCTGCTTGGATGGCAGAGCGCCTTAATGAGGTGGGTATATCTCTTCATCAAATAATTTCCGTTCACGACAACCGTGAGCATATCCTAAAGGCATTGGACGAGGCATTCTCCCGTGCCGATATTGTTCTTACTACAGGTGGCTTAGGTCCTACCAAAGACGATATCACCAAGCATGTGATGTGCGAGTACTTCGGCACATCCCTCGTAGAAGACTCTCATGTGCGCGCACACGTACACGAATTATATAAGGATCGTCCTGAAGCACTTAATCGCCTAACGGCTACCCAGTGGCTCGTTCCAGAGTCTGCTACTATCCTGCCTAATAGAGTAGGTAGTGCACCTATTATGGTATTTGAGAATGAGGTTAAAGGCGAAAGGTTAAAGGTTAAAGGCGAGGGACAAAATTCAAAATTCTTGATTGCCCTCCCAGGTGTTCCTCATGAGATGAAGATTGCCATGACCGAGCAGGTGCTGCCTTTTATTAGGTTAAAGGTTAAAGGCGAAAGGCGAGAGGCAATGGATATTGTTCACAAAACAATTCTAGTCCATGGTATACCCGAATCCAAACTAGCCATACTCATTGAAGAGTGGGAGAATGCCCTGCCTTCCTCTATTCATCTGGCCTACTTGCCCAAGGACGGAATTATCCGCTTGCGTTTGAGTAGTTATGGCGAAGCAACAGAAGACGAACTCCAGTCACATATAGATACCCTTCTTCCGTTGATTAGGGACTATCTCCTAGCCACCGAAGACATCTCGCTAGAGGCGTTGGCTGGTCGTCTGCTCAAGCAACAGGGTAAGACTATTGCTACTGCAGAGAGTTGTACGGGTGGTCGTCTAGCGGCAGCCCTCAATGCCCAATCGGGCGCGTCTGCCTACTATATGGGTTCGGTCGTAGCCTATGACAATTCCATCAAAGAACAAGTACTCGGTGTACGGCATGATACACTCTTGCAGCACGGTGCAGTTAGCGAACAAACCGTCCTTCAAATGGCTGAAGGTGTTCGCACATTAATGCATACCGATTATGCTATTGCAACATCAGGAATTGCAGGTCCTACGGGAGGGACAATTGACAAACCTGTTGGTACTGTTTGGATAGCATGGGCTACTCCAACAGGTACGGATACGAAGTGTTTTCATTTTGGTGCTGCCCGCGAACGAGAGCAAATTACCCTTCGTGCTGTGACCGAAGCACTTGTTAGATTAGTTAAAACACTTTCCACCCAGAGCGCGGCAGGATGTTGATTGCCGCGCAACGTTGTTGGTGTTGTCGTTAAATATAAAATAACCTATGGAACTTATCCGAGATCTGTTTTTAGAGCACTCCGTTACTCAATCTATAGTCCTTTTGACTTTGGTTGTTTTCTTGGGACTTTGGGCGGGTGAGCATATCAAGGTCAAGAACTTCACTTTCGGTGTTACTTGGATTCTTTTTGTTGGTATTGCGCTATCTTCTTTCGGTATTACGATTGACCCTGAGGTGTCGTCTTTTGCCAAGAATCTGGGACTCATCCTCTTTATCTATTCCATTGGTCTGCAAGTTGGTCCTTCTTTCTCGCCTTTCGGCAAGAGTGGTCTGCGTCTCAATCTTCTTGCGGTAGCGATTGTTCTCTTGGGTTGTGTGATTACTGTTGTTTTGCATTATCTCACGCATACTGATATGGCTACAATGGCAGGTATTATGTCGGGTGCGGTCATGAACACTCCTTCTCTAGGTGCGGTACAGCAGACCGCTGCTGATCTCCAAATCGCTTCACCTAATATTGCTATGGGTTATGCGTTGGCATATCCGCTGAGTATAGTGGGACTTATTCTCTCTTTTGAACTTATTCGTTGGTGCTGCCGCGTTAATCTCAATAAGGAAGATGATGCGCTTCGCCAGGAGCATGTGTCGGATGATGATCCTATTTGTGTCGATATCCGTCTTTCTATTGCCAATCCTGTTACGCTCAAGCAGTTATATGCAATTTGCCCTATCAGTCAGATGATGGTCAGTCGTGTTACTCGTGCTGATGGTACAGATGAGTTAGTGGGTGCATCTACCGTTCTTAATCCTAATGATGTGATCCGTATTGTCACAGATAAACGCCATGAGAAGGACTTGCAAGTATTGGGCGAGGTTACGCATTATGGATTCCGTGGGCGTGAGCGTAGCAATCACCTTATTTCTCGTCGCATTGTGGTGACGCGTACTGAGTGCAATGGTAAACGCCTTAGTTCGTTTGATGTACGCCATCGTTACCATGCAACTATCACGCGCATTAACCGTGCGGGTGTGGAGTTGCTGGCTACGCCTGATTTCGTGCTCCAATTGGGTGATCGTATTATGGTGGTAGGCGACCGTGATGATGTACGCCAAGTGGCGGATATTTTTGGTAATGAGCTCAAGCGTTTGGATTTACCTAACTTGATGCCTATATTCTTTGGTATTTTCCTTGGTGTCTTGTTTGGCTCTCTTCCTATTGCTATTCCTGGTATGAACATTACCTTCAAATTAGGACTAGCAGGTGGTTCGCTGATAGTCGCTTTGTTGATTGGTCGTTTTGGACCTTATTACAATATGGTTACTTTCGCTACTACATCAGCCAATATGATGCTCCGTCAGGTAGGTTTAACTTTGTTCTTGGCGGCAGTAGGTTTGAGTGTAGGTGATGGTTTTGTTAGTACGATTATCGATGGCGGTTATATGTGGGTGTTGTATGGCTTGTTGATTACGATGATACCATTGGTTTTGGTTGGATTTATCGCATATAAGGTCTTGCATATCAACTATTTCAAGGTGGTAGGTCTCTTGATTGGTGCCATGACGGGTGCTCCTGCATTGGGTTATGCGCAGAGTTTGTCTGATAAGAATGACCAAGCATCGGTTTGCTATGCTACGGTCTATCCGCTCACGATGTTCCTCCGCGTCATGGCAGGACAATTGCTTATCGTCTTCTTCTGTTCGTAGTATAGGAAAGACATCATAAAACAATAATCCCGTAAATCGCGTATTATCAGTAATCCAATACGAGATCTACGGGATATCTTTTTGCTCTGCTATTCGTTAGGGTATTATTCTAACTTGCGATAACGTACACGCTTTGGTTCGTTAGCATCCTCACCAAGACGCATCTTCTTGTTGGCTTCGTAGTCAGAGTAACTACCCTCAAACCAGAAAACTTTGCTGTCGCCCTCAAATGCTAAGATGTGCGTACAAATACGATCAAGGAACCAACGGTCGTGGCTGATCACTACTGCACAACCTGCGAAGTTCTCTAGACCTTCCTCCAACGCACGCAAGGTATTTACGTCAATATCGTTGGTAGGCTCGTCGAGCAATAGTACATTCGCTTCGGACTTCAATGTCAAAGCCAAGTGCAAGCGGTTGCGCTCGCCACCAGACAATACACCACATTTCTTCTCTTGGTCAGCCCCTGTGAAGTTAAATCTACTAAGGTACGCACGTGCGTTGACTTCACGACCACCTACACGGATATACTCTGTACCATCAGCAATCATTTCAAACACACTCTTGTTAGGGTCAATATTAGAGTGTACTTGGTCCACATAACCCACGCGTACAGTCTCACCCACAGCGAAGGTGCCCTTGTCTGCTTGCTCCATACCCATAATCATGCGGAAGAGAGTTGTCTTACCTGCACCGTTAGGACCGATGATACCCACGATGCCGTTAGGTGGCAACATAAATTCCAAGTCCTCAAACAACAACTTCTCGCCAAATGCCTTGCTAACGCCCTCAGCATTGATGACCTTGTTACCCAAACGAGGACCGTTAGGGATAAAGATCTCCAACTTCTCCTCTCTCTCTTTCTGCTCCTCGTTCAACATGCGGTCGTAAGCTGCCAAACGCGCTTTACCTTTGGCTTGACGGGCTTTAGGTGCCATGCGTACCCATTCCAGCTCGCGCTCTAGGGTCTTGCGACGCTTGCTAGCTTGCTTCTCCTCCATAGCCATACGAGCAGTCTTTTGCTCCAACCATGAAGAGTAGTTGCCCTTCCAAGGAATACCTTCACCGCGGTCCAACTCCAAGATCCAACCTGCTACATTGTCGAGGAAGTAGCGGTCGTGGGTAATACAGATAACAGTACCCGCGTATTGGTGCAAGTGTTGCTCCAACCAGTCGATAGACTCGGCATCCAAGTGGTTGGTAGGCTCGTCAAGTAGAAGAATATCAGGTTGTTGCAACAATAGACGGCACAATGCTACGCGGCGACGCTCACCTCCAGAGAGGTGCTTAACCAATGCATCATCCGCAGGACAGCGTAATGCGTCCATCGCACGGTCAAGACGAGTGTCAATATTCCATGCGTCGGCACTATCTAGTTTGTCTTGCAACTCAGCTTGACGGGCTAGCAACTTGTCGAAGTCAGCATCTGGCTCAGCAAATGCCATATTGATTGCATCGTACTCAGCGAGCATATCCATGATTGGTTGTACACCTTCTTGTACACACTCGCGTACGGTCTTTTCAGGGTCTAACTGAGGATCTTGCTCTAGATAGCCTACGCTGTAGCCAGGTGAGAATACTACCTCACCTTCGTAGTTCTTTTCGATACCTGCGATGATCTTCAATAGGGTAGATTTACCTGCGCCGTTGAGACCGATAATACCAATCTTGGCACCGTAGAAGAAGCTTAGGTAGATGTCATTAAGTACTTTTTTTTGTGGTGAGAAGCTTTTGCTTACGCCCACCATCGAGAAAATAATTTTCTTGTCGTCTGCCATAATATATATATGTTGAAATGTTTCAAAAGTGTGAAGGGTTTCATAGGCAAACCCCCGATAGTAGCAATATTGCGTACAAAGGTACTAAATTTCTGGCATATGTCCAAACAAAAAGAAGAAAACTTTTGTAGATACCCATTTTTTGGATTATCGTTTGTGTATATGAAAAAAAAATATTACCTTTGCGACAAATTCACGAAACATATGTACGCAATCATCACAGGTGCTAGTTCGGGTTGTGGGTATGAATATGCCCGAATAATGGCACAAAAAGGATATAAACTTCTCATTGTCAGCAACGAAGAAGCCATTCACGACAAGGCACAACTCCTGCGCCAAGATTTTGGTGTGGAGGTGGTTTCGTTGGTGCGCAATTTAGGCACACAATCAGCAGCCAAAGAACTATACGACTACTGCCAAACACAAGAGCTAGAAGTAGAAGTGCTCATCAATAACGCAGGTGTATATCACGATTGCGATTTCTTGGCGGACTCTGAGGGATTTAACCAGTTGATATTCAATCTTCATATGCATACCCCCGCCATGTTGATGTACTATTTTGGTCATGAGATGGTCAAACGTGGCAAAGGCTATATCCTCAATATGTGTTCCATTACAGCGGATATTGCCGTACAACGCCTGAGCACTTATGGGGCGACCAAGGCATTCTTGAGCAATTTCACCCGATCTGTGCATATCGAATTGAAAGAAAAAGGTGTGTATGTGACCAATGTGACCCCAGGAGCCATCAATACGGGATTGTACAATATCCGCCCCTGGCTGACCAAAATGGGATTGGTGCTCGGATATATTGTGCAACCTGATTATTTGGCACGTCGTGCCGTGAGAGCGATGATGAAAGGTAGAGCCAAAGTGTCGGTGCCAGGCGTGTGGAATACCATATTGCTCTTCTTTGTGGCGTTGATACCTACATGTGTGCTCAGATTGGTTCGTAAACTGAAAATATTTTGATATGATTGAGAAACTAGAAAATAGAGCTTGGAAGGTACTCAAGTCAGAGAATATATTGAATCTTGGTCCATGGTTGAATGTGCGCCAAGAGTTGGTGGAGTTGCCTTCGGGTAAGCAGATACCGACGTGGTTTGTTTTGGATTTTCCCGATTGGATCAATGTGATTGCGATTACCAAGGATGGCGATTTTGTGATGGAAGATCAATACCGCCATGGTTTAGGAGAGACGCATTATGAATTGGTGGCAGGTGTGATTGACCCAGGAGAAACACCTTTGCAAGCCGCTCAACGAGAACTAAGCGAAGAGACAGGATTTGGTGGGGGAGAGTGGGAACTATTTATGACCTTATCGCCTAACCCAACCAATCATAAGAATTTGAGTTACACGTTTTTAGCAACTGGAGTAGAGCGATTACGCGAGCAACATCAAGAGCCAACAGAAGATATCCGAGTGCATGTGCTGAAGCCCGAGGAAGTAAAACAACTGCTCGAAACAGGCGAAATCGTACAAGCACTACATTCAGCTCCATTATGGAAATACTTCGCTACTCATGAATAGGGTAGCGAAGTATTTTTTAGGGATTTATATACTTGTTGACACTATGTATTGTTACCCTTGTTATTGAAATAATTATGCTTTTGTTTTGCCCACCAATGTGTGCTGAATTGCCAAATTTCCTCGCCTATACACCCTACACCTTACACCATACACTCAAGCATCTATCAATTACGGGTTCATGATGGGTTCATACTATATGATTACTATACGATAACTATGTGATCACTATGTGATTCACGACCCTTGCTTATCCCTTTGCTATCGTTCGTGTAATCTTTACTACTCCGATACCACGTAGAATATTCATTGAGCTTTCTCCAAAATATAGCGTGGGTATTTGGGGTAAATTGGGTATTTGGGGCATTTCTCATTTACCCTATATACCCTAAAAACCCTAAATACTGTCTTTGTTTTTTCTTCTCCATTTAAATAACAAATCCACATAACCGATTCGTTTTCTATCGATTATGCGGATTTGTCTTATAGCCTGATAACCTTATCACCTCATCCTACGGACTTCCTGAGGACACATTCTCTGGTATTCTCAAAAGTCCGCAGAAATCCATTCCGACTTCCTTTCTTCCTGAAAATCAATACTCCATTCTTAATTACTCAGCATGGCGGAAGTGGCGCTTGTGGCGGAATGGCGGAGTTTCCGCCACTTCCGCCATTTCCGCCACATGTCGTTTTCGTGTGCCAAGTTTATAAAAGAATCAGCGCGAGCATTTCTGCCCGCGCTTGATTTATTAACTGTAGTCCGAAGGACGTCCTCTAAACACTAAACAGTAGCCGCCTAGCGGCGTCCTCTAAACACAGATCACATCTCCTGTCCCATGGCGTTGTACTCTACACCATTGCGAACGATGATAAGTTGACCGTCACGTATTACCTTTTGGATACTTGCGTTGTTGGTAGTAATATTATCTACTGCCGTTGTAGATTGAGTTGTAAACTCGCCAGTATAAGAAGAAATTGTATTGTTTTCTTCGTCTTGAGCAGAGACATCATATCCATATTTGGTTTTTTCTTCCAATCCCGTAACAGTAAAACGTAATCCATTAGCAGTTTGTGCTGCATATAATGCACGATTTTGACCATCACGTCCAGGGGCAAAGGCGATGTTGAGTAATTGTCCATCTTTGTTGAATAGGAGTTTACAGAAAATGACATCGCCTTTCATAATCACGATGGTATATGTATCTGCATTTTCATCTGTTGGCCATGTGATAGTAACATCTGTAGAACCTGGAGTTACGACTGTACCATTTGTACTTACAGATTCGGAACCTATACACTCGAAGTATTTAAACTGTCCAAATACCATATCGTATTTATACTCATCGAGATTATCACATGGAGCATATAAGTTTGCACTATAATTGCTAAACGAGGTAGATTCTGCTATTGGAGGAAGAAGAGGGTAACAATTAATTGTTATCAATCTTCTACAACCATTAAAACTATAGTCACCTATCGTTTCAAGTGTGTATGGCAAGTCAATATCGCGCAATCCCATACAATCTTGGAAGGCATCATTACCTATATGGGTAATACCTGTTGGCAATACAATTTTTTGTATTTTATCAACTAACAACCCCCATGGACGTTCATCATACATAGCACCAGTTCCTGTAATAGTAAGAGTATCATTTGCATATACCCAATAAAGATTATCGCCACATTGACCAGAGAATGATTGAGCAAACTCAGCACTAAAAGTAGTGTCTTGGGTGATGACAAAAGTGCGAGGATTATCCGTAACGCCATCGCTCCATTGAGCAAAGTGATAACCATAGTTAGCTGTAGCTAAAATAGTCACCCTGTCTAAATATTCTGCGGATGTAACTCCTTCAACGCGTCCTTGTCCTTCGTTGCAAGAAAGCGAAATGGCGTATGTATTCTTATCAAAATATGCGGAATATGTCATGTCTTTAGTTACTTGTACTTGGCGAGGGTTGACGCTGTTTCCATCGTTCCACTGTACAAAATGGTAGCCATAGCTAGCAGCAGCAGAAATGGTGATGTACTCTAGATAGTTTACAGTAGTATCGCCCTGTGTTGTACCTCGTTGTGTATCTGAGGATACGGTCGTAATCGTATACTTATTTGGTGCAAACTCGGCAGTAAAAGTGGTATCTTGTGTGATGACAAAAGTGCGAGGATTATCCGTGACGCCATCGCTCCATTGAGCAAAGTGATAACCATAGTCGGCATTAGCCATCATTGTCACATTATCTAAATATGCGGCATGAGTAACAGACTCTATCGTACCATTGTTGCTTTGAAGGGAAATATTATATATATTCTTATCAAATGTAGCAGTATATGTCATGTCTTTAGTTACTTGTACTTGGCGAGGATTGACCTTGTTTCCATCGTTCCACTGTACAAAATGGTAGCCATAGCTAGCAGTAGCGGAAATGGTGATGTACTCTAGATAGTTTACAGTAGTATCGCCCTGTGTTGTACCTCGTTGTGTGTCTGAGGATACGGTCGTAATCGTATACTTATTTGGTGCGAACTCGGCAGTCAAGATCGTATCTTGGGTTAATCCTAAAGAACGTGGATTGTCGGTATTGCCATCTGACCAACGTACAAAATGATAACCGTAATTAGCTATAGCAGATATTTGGTTGCCGCAAGCAGTATTTTTATCTACTTTCGCAGTTCCCATATTATTATCATTTATGGTCAAACTAATTGAAAATTCTGCTAAATGCTCTTGAGTATTAACAGCTTCCCAACCGCTTGCAGCTTTATATGCCTCTACACATCCACATGGTACATATACAGGAAACCTATCAAAAGCAGATGAACCAATAGCAGGAGGAGTTGCTGATTCGCATGTCGCAGATGTTAAAGAATTGCAACTATAGAAAGCATAATCTCCAATGCTGGTAACACTGTTAGGGATAGTCACAGAGGTCAATGAAGAGCATTTATAGAAAGCATGATTTCCAATATTTGTCACTGTATTTGGAATAGTAATTTCTACAACCTCTTTGCCATCAATTTGTATCTGTCGATTACAATATGCACGAGCATTATATAACAAACCATTTCCTTGACCTTTGCAAAATTCTTCTACAGAATTAGCAGTTAGTATCACTGAGGTCAAAGAAGAGCAATTAACGAAAGCATCCTCTCCAATGCTCGTTACACTATTAGGGATAATAACTGAGGTCAAAGAGGAGCAATTAACGAAAGCATCCTCTCCAATGCTCGTTACACTATTAGGGATAATAACTGAAGTCAAAGAAGAGCAATTAACGAAAGCCCTATATCCAATACTTGTCACAGGGCCATCAAAAGTAATAACACCTTGACCGTCTTTGTATGTGTTGCTGACGATATTAGCGCCGAAGTTATATGAGTTAGGTGCTACAATATTGCCATCATAAGATGTGTAGAGGATTTGCTGCATTGTGGGATTCTCCACAAACTCGCTTACCTGACTAGCCCAATCCGACGCCTTGTATGCTGCAAGCGTGCCACTAGGAATGTAACAGATAGGTGCAGAAGAGAATGCATTCAATCCTAATGTTGGTGGTGTAGTGGCATCAACTGAAATTTTATCAAGAGTTGAACAACCATCAAAAGCCCTTTTCCCAATGCTTTTCACGCTATTAGGGATAGTCACAGAGGTCAAAGAGGAGCAATAAGAGAAAGCATCATCTCCAATGCTTGTCACGCTGTTAGGAATAGTTATGGATGTTAAAGCATCGCAATATTGGAAAGCATAATCTCCAATGCTTGTCACGCTGTTAGGAATAGTTATGGATGTCAAAGCATCGCAATATTGGAAAGCATAATCTCCAATGCTTTTCACACTGTTAGGGATAGCGATAGAGGTCAAAACAGAGCAATTGTAGAAAGCCCCACTTCCAATGCTTGTCACGCTATCAGGGATAGTATATGCACCCTGTTTGCCTCCTGGATATTGAATAAGCGTTGTTTTGTCTTTATTAAATAACACGCCATCTACCGAACTATAATTAGGATTATTAGAGCCTACGTTTATAGAGGT
>JBGVEC010000185.1:0-4365 GCA_045119815.1 Paludibacteraceae bacterium
CCTAACTTGATACGACTCAGTATCGGACTAGAAGACCCACAAGACTTGATAAACGACATAGCTAATGCGTTGGAACAAGCTAAAAATAGATAACTTTACCTTTGAGGCAGGCGGCAACGTAAGCAATATAGAGGTGGTATACCACACCTCCAACCGAGACTACCAACCCGGAGACAGAGTCGTGTGGCTCTGCCATGCCTTGACTGCCAACTCCAATCCAATGGACTGGTGGCCAGAGATGGTCGGTAAAGGTTGTTTCATTGACCCAGAGAAAGACTATGTGGTATGCGTCAATATCTTTGCTTCGCCCTATGGAACCACAGGACCAAGGGATTGGGCAATGAGGCGAGAAGGCGATAAGGCGAGAGGCGAGAGAGAACCATTAGATTTCCCCAAGATCACTGTGCGCGACATGGCGAGACTCTTCCCTATCGTGCGTAAATATATAGGTATAGAGAAAGTCGATCTGCTAGTAGGTAGTTCCATTGGTGGTTTTCAAGCCCTCGAATGGGCCATCCTAGAGCCAGAAGTCATTGAGCGTGCTGCTTTCATAGCCACAGCTCCTCGCGTTACCCCATGGTTGGGTGCTTGGATGGAGTCGCAACGCATGGCACTAGAGGCAGATCCAACCTTCAGAGCCTGCGAGAGCCTTGCAGGCGGACAAAAAGGACTAGAGGCAGCCAGAGCCCTATCGCTCATATCCTATCGTACCTTTGAGGGATACAACCTCACCCAAGCAGAACAAGATGAGGACTGCCTATTTGCCCAACGCGTGGCATCCTACGAGCGCTACCAAGGCGAGAAACTCGTCAAACGCGACTTTGACGCCTACTCCTACTACTACCTCACCTACTCAGTGGATAGCCATAACGTAGGACGCAAACGCGGAGGCGTTGCCGCAGCATTGGGACAGATACAAGCCAAAAGCATCGTCATCACCATCACCTCGGATGGATTATTCCCACCCGTTGAAGGACAAGAATGGGCAAAACACATACCAGGAGCTCAATACATTGAAATAGAGTCTAAGTGGGGACACGATGGCTTCTTATTAGAGACAGAAGCAATCGTCCAATCACTTTCACGATTATATTAAAGACTAAAGGTTACAACTAGATAATGAAAGTATTAAAGTTTGGTGGAACATCAGTAGGCTCCGTAGAGAGCATTCGTCAGATTCAGCAGATAATAGCAGGACAAACAGATGATTGTATCGTAGTGGTTAGCGCCCTAGGTGGCGTGACCGATCAGTTGCTCCGTGCAGCACGATTGGCTTTGGAGTCCAGCGAAGAATACATGGAAGAATATCAAGCTATTCGTCATCGTCACATAGAGATGATCAACAAGCTGATAGACAATCCAACAACTAAGCAGATACTACTGCTAGAAGTGGAAAGCATATTAGACGAACTTCGTTCCATCCTATTCGGTGTACACCTTGTTAAAGACCTCAGCCCTAAATCCGAAGCGGTAATCGTAAGCTACGGCGAGCAACTCAGCAGTCGCATCGTGACCGCCGCCTTGCCAGGTGCCGTGCGCAAGGACTCACTAGAAATAATCTGCACCGACCACAAACAAGGACAAGTTTTACTCAACACCTGCCTAACCGAGGAGAAAGTAAAGAAAGCCTTTGCACAAATGCCACACTTGGCGGTTTGCCCTGGATTTATCTCTCGCGATAGCCAGACAGGCGAAATAACCAATCTAGGACGTGGCGGTAGCGACTACACTGCCTCCATCCTAGCTGCCACATTGAATGCGGAAGTGTTAGAGATATGGACTGACGTCAATGGCTTTATGACAGCCGATCCACGACTGATACCCAATGCATACACCATCGAGAGCCTAAGTTATGGAGAGGCGTCTGAGTTATGCCACTTTGGTGCGAAAGTAGTGTATCCGCCAACCATCTACCCTGCATGTTCCAAGAACATTCCAATACGTATTCTCAACACCTTCTGCCCCGAAAACGCTGGCACAATCATCCAAGCACAAACAGGTGAAGATCAACGACATGTGCGTGGTTTGAGTAGTATTAGAGATGTGGCTATGATCACCGTTTCTGGTCTATCTATGGTGGGCGTGATTGGTGTCAACCAACGCATCTTCACCACCCTCGCCAAAGCAGGTATATCTGTCTTCCTTGTGAGTCAAACTTCGTCCGAGAACTCCACCACTCTAGGTGTGCAAGAGAAAGACTGCGAAGCAGCCGTAGAAGCACTCACCCAAGAATTTGCTGAAGAAATCAAAGTAGGCAGCATGTACCCAATGCTCGTGCAAAAAGGTCTTGCCGCCGTAAGTATCGTGGGCGAGAAAATGCACAATCATCCAGGCATCGCAGGCAAGTTGTTTGGCACATTAGGCAGAAATGGTATCAACGTGATTGCTTTTGCTCAGGGTGCTAAAGAAACCAACATATCTTTTGTAGTACCCGCCCAACAATTGGGCAAGTCAATGAACGTACTACACGACTCATTCTTCTTGAGCGAAAACAAGGTACTCAACATCTTTGTTTGCGGTGTAGGCACCGTTGGCGCACAACTCATCCAACAGATTGACCAACAATACGATACACTACTCAAAGAGCGTCATCTACAACTCAATATTGTAGGTATAGCCAATAGCAAAACAGCATTGTTCAACCCAGAGGGATTGGACTTAAAGAACTACCGCGAGGAGCTCAAGAAAGCCGAGACGAGTAGCAGTTTCAACATCAAGCATGCGGCATTGCAAATGGCAAGTCTGTACAACAGCGTATTCGTGGATTGTACTGCTAGCAAAGAGGTAGCAGACATCTATTTGAGTTTGCTGGAAAATAACATCTCTGTCGTTACTGCCAACAAGATTGCAGCTTCGTCTGAATATGCACACTATATGCAGCTCAAGCAAACGGCAGTAGAGCGTGGTGTGAAGTTCCTATTCGAGACAAACGTAGGTGCAGGTTTGCCAATCATCGGTACCATCAACGACCTAAAGAACTCAGGCGACAAGATTCTACGTATTGAGGCTGTAGTAAGTGGTACGCTCAACTTTATCTTCAACGAGATTTCAGCCCAAGTACCATTCTCAGAAACCATCCGCCGCGCCAAAGAGCAAGGATACAGCGAACCTGACCCACGCATTGACCTCAGCGGTAAAGACGTAATTCGCAAACTCGTCATCCTAGCTCGCGAAGCTGGATACCAAGTAGAACAAGACGATGTTGAGAAGCATCTATTTGTTCCAGATGCATATTTCGAAGGCTCACAAGAGGAGTTCTGGAAGAAGTTACCTGAACTAGATGAAGAATTTGAGAAAGAGCGCAAAGTACTGGAAGAGAAAGGTTTACGTTGGCGCTTCGTAGCTAGTATGGACAGAGGCAAAACCAAAGTCAGCCTAGAGACCGTAGCTGCCGATCACCCATTCTACCAGCTAGAAGGTTCCAACAATATCGTGCTCATCACCACAGAGCGCTACCATGATTACCCTATGATGATCAGGGGTTATGGTGCCGGAGCAAGCGTAACCGCAGCAGGTGTATTCGCCAATGTGATGGCAGTAAGCAATTAATGCGCGCAATAATTGCGTTGAAGGCGTTTTAAGAGTTTTATCGCTTCGCTGTTCTAACGATTGGAACTTTTAGAACTTTTAGAACAGTTAGGACGGTTACCGTCCAAGGCGCGATTAGCGACTAAGTCGCATGGTCTTATAGTTCAATGGATAGAATAAGGTCCTCCTAAGACTTAGATTCGGGTTCGATTCCCGATGAGACCACCAATGGCAAAAACTAAGGCAAATTTTTATGTAGTTTGGCAAGGACGCGAAACGGGTGTTTTCGAGTCGTGGACAGCATGCGAACAACAAGTCAAAGGTGTTGCCGCCAAATACAAAGGATTTGCCACTCGAGCCGAGGCAGAAAAAGCCCTCGCTGAAGGTGCCGACAAATATATCACACCACGAAGCACCGTCAACAAACAAGAGCATAACGCAGTCAGCGTCAAAGACTTATCTCCATCAGAAATGCAACAACACGGAGTTATCCTACCCGCTTTAGCGGTAGACGCTGCATGCTCAGGTAACCCTGGAAAAATGGAGTTCAGAGGGGTGATAGCCGACACAGGAACAGAGGTTTTTCATCGTGGACCATATGTAGGAGGAACCAACAATATCGGGGAATTTTTGGCAATTGTTTTGGGGTTAGCCTATCTAAAAAAGCACAATTTGCCATGGGTACTATATTCCGACAGCAAAACGGCTATTGCATGGATTAGACAAAAAAAATGCAAGACGCAATTGGAGTGGAACGCCAACAATCAGGACCTATTCCTAGCAGTTCGTGCCGCAGAAAAATGGTTAGCAGACAACACCTGGACAACCACCATTCAC
>JBGVEC010000186.1:0-13193 GCA_045119815.1 Paludibacteraceae bacterium
GCTGCTGATACCAACAAGCATCACCGCGAGGAGATGTTCACCCAAATCCGCGAGGACTTCAAGGTAGAGAAAGCTGAGTATATGGCTGCTCGTGCTGAGGCTCTCGGCGTAGAGTTGGATGACATCGATGCACTCGTAAACAAATACTACCACGATGTAGAGAAAGAGGCTATGCGTCGTTCTATCCTCGATGAGGGCAAGCGTCTTGATGGCCGTAAGACTACCGACATCCGTCCTATCTGGTGCGAGGTTTCTCCACTGCCAGGACCTCACGGTTCTTCTATCTTCACCCGTGGTGAGACCCAATCACTCTCTACTGTTACGCTCGGTAACAGCCGCGATGAGAAGATGATTGACGAGGCACTTATCCAAGGTTCAGAGAAGTTCCTTCTTCACTACAACTTCCCTCCATTCTCTACTGGCGAGGCTCGCCCACAACGTGGTGTAGGTCGTCGTGAGATTGGTCACGGTAACTTGGCTTGCCGTGCGCTCAAGAGTGTAGTTCCTGCTGATTATCCTTACACTATCCGCGTAGTGAGCGATATTTTGGAGTCTAACGGTTCTTCTTCTATGGCTACCGTTTGCGCAGGTACTCTCGCCCTCATGGACGCTGGTGTACCTATCAAACCAGTATCTGGTATTGCTATGGGTCTTATCTCTGAGTGCAAGGGTACTAAGTACGCTATCCTCAGCGATATTCTTGGCGACGAGGATCACCTCGGTGACATGGACTTCAAGACCACCGGTACACGCGATGGTTTGACCGCATGCCAAATGGATATCAAGGTAGATGGTCTTAGCTACGAGATCCTCAAGAACGCTTTGGCTCAAGCACACGAGGCTCGTATGTATATCCTCGACAAGATTGTTGAGACCATGCCAGAGGCTCGTCCTGACCTCAAACCTCATGCTCCACGCATCGTAAGCTTCATCATTCCTAAGGATATGATTGGTGCAGTAATCGGCCCTGGTGGTAAGATTATCCAAGGTATCCAAGCTGAAACTGGCGCTGTCGTTTCTATTGAGGAGATTGCAGAAGGTGGCAAGGTAGAGGTTGCAAGTAACAACCAAGAGTCTATGGACGCTGCTATCGCTAAGATCAAAGCTATCGTGGCTATTCCAGAGGTTGGCGAGGTATATCAATCTACGGTGAAGTCTATCATGCCTTATGGCTGCTTCGTAGAGTTTATGCCTGGTAAAGAGGGCTTGCTCCACATCTCTGAGATCGATTGGAAGCGCTATGAGACTATGGAAGAGACGGGTATCCAAGAGGGTGACAAGATCACTATCAAACTCATGGAGGTTGACCAAAAGACTGGTAAGTTCAAGCTCAGTGCTAAAGCATTGAAGGAGAAACCAGAGGGTTATGTAGAGCCAGAGCGTCCTGCTCGTGGTGATCGCGGTCCTCGTCCAGAGCGTCGTGGTCCACGCCCAGAGCGCCGCAACCCAGAGGCAGATGGCGCACGTTTGAACCGTCATTAATTAGTTGATGACATATATGAAAAGACCACGCATCGCGTGGTCTTTTTGTATGTGTAACGCTAGCGTAAAGGTAGCGAAAAGGTTGCTAAAAAAATGAATTACCCAATCCAGTCTTCTCGATCAAGACTACGATAGCCGATGGCTTCGGAGATATGTACGACTTGGATAGTTTCGCTTCCGTCTAGGTCCGCTATTGTGCGGGCTACTTTTAATATGCGGTCATACGCGCGTGCGGAAAGTCCCATCTTATCCATGGCATAAGACAACATCTTATCGCCTTGGGCATCCAACTGGCAGAATTCGCGAACCAATTTAGGTGTCATTTGGGCATTGCAATGGATAGGATTTTGTGCGGTAGCATTGTATTCTGCAAAGCGATGTTGTTGTATAGCTCTCGCTTTGATCACTCTTGCACGCATAGCTGCGCTACTCTCACCTGGTTGTGCCTCTTTGAGGGTAGAATAGGGGACTGCTTGTATATCGCATTGAATATCAATACGATCTAAGAGCGGACCTGAGATTCGGCTCATGTAGCGGTGAATCTGCGCAGGCGTACAAGTACAAGGGTGAGCAGGATTATTCTCGCCATAATGTCCACAAGGACAAGGGTTCATGGCGGCTACCAACATAAATGATGCTGGATATTCCACACTCATCTTGGTGCGAGTCACGCAAATTTTTCTATCTTCCAAAGGCTGACGCATCACTTCCAAAGCACTTCTCTTGTATTCGGGGAGTTCGTCAAGAAAGAGCACGCCATTGTGTGCGAGACTGATCTCTCCTGGATGAGGATTCGTGCCTCCACCGACCAAGGCGACATCGGTTACCGTGTGGTGAGGACTGCGGAAAGGACGTTGTACAATCAATGCGCTAGACATGCCGTCACTCTCTTTACGGCGTGCCATCAAGCCCGAAACGGAATATATCTTGGTTGTCTCCAACGCCTCTTCTAGGTTGAGTGGGGGCAGAATAGAGGGCATACGCTTCGCCATCATACTTTTACCTGCGCCAGGAGGACCTACCATGAGCATATTGTGTCCGCCAGCGGCTGCTACTTCCATGGCGCGGCGTACATTCTCTTGACCACGAACATCGGAGAAATCTAAATCCGAAGTAAAAGCATGCATGGCAAACTCTGCTGCGGTGTCCACTTGGGTCGGCTCAAAGGTTTGTGTCTCATTCAAGAAACGAACTACCTCCAAAAGATTCTTTAGTCCATAGACCTCTAAACCACTTACTACAGCCGCTTCGCGGGCATTTTGCTCTGGCAGAATCATGCCTTTGAATCCTGCTTTGCGTGCCGCTAGAGCCATAGGTAATACACCTTGGATAGGTTGGAGTGTACCGTCCAATGACAACTCACCCATGATGAGATATTGCCCTAAGAGGGCAGTCTTGACTTCCTCTTCTGCGGTCAGCATACCAATCGCGAGGGGAAGGTCGTATGCTGCACCTTCTTTCTTAATATCCGCAGGCGCCATGTTGATGGTCAAAGTATGGCGAGGCTTGTTGTAGCCGTTTACGGTTAAAGCAGCCACAATGCGTTCGTGACTTTCTTTGACAGCACTATCGGGTAAGCCAACTAAGGTAAACTCAAACCCGGGTACTGCGTGTACCTCTATTGTAACAATCACTGCATCAATTCCTTGCGGTGCAGCTCCGTAGCATTTGATTAACATGGGGTGCGTGTGTTTATTGGCTGTTGGTTGAATCTTTGGATTTTTGGTTTTTCTTCGTTATCCCTCCGTTATCCCTCCGTAGTGGTAACGGAGTGGTATCGGCTTTCTTGCGTTTCTTCCAGTTGAAATCATGCTTGAAGACAAAACCTACTCCTTGCACCGTATTGGCTTGGCGGAGTGAATATTTATCAACCGTATGAGTATATGCTTTGACACGAACTTTGCCATTCTTGGTCAAAAGGTATTCTACGTCTAAATCTCCAAAGAAAGGACGATTGCTCAAGTCATTGTATCGGTATCCAAAATTACCATTGATAATCAGTTGATTTATCGGGTGAATTTGGAAATTAGCTTCGTACTCTTGACTTGCTGTTTCACCTTCTCCATCTGTTCGGAAGTTAAAGCCCATAGTAAATACGTCGGTCAGTTTGCTGAGCCATGAGTTGATTTGTCCAGTTAGGGTAGAAGATAGCAACGAATAGGTTTCGTTCAGTCCAACGTTTTGCGTATTTTGTAAATATTCAGGCGTGTAGAAACGATTGAATACCAATAGATAAATGATTTGTCGCATCAACATCTCTTCGGTATTGATCATGGAGTTGACTTGACTTTGGACAGACTCATCAGACTGTGGTAGTTCGATAGCGAATTTGAGAATAGGGTTAAATAATTGGTCACTCATGTTCAATACGCAATTGACAGGCACAGAAGTTCGATTGGTGGCAATCTGCGCACTTTCGGATCCAAATAAATCGCGAAGCGAAGCGGTGGTGTGATAGTATCCTGTGATGTCTAGAGTAGGAGCTAATGGATCGTTGTCCCAAGTGATGCGACTACCTTCACGGATGGTAAAGTTGCGGCGTACAATATTGCCTAGGGAGAAACTGAATAGTCCAGATTGTAGGGTATAACTTCCCTGCATTTGTACATTTTCAGAAGGCGACTCGTAGATGAGTTTCAAGTTGCCTTCACCTCTACCTTTTATGCCATCTTCAGCTCCTAATCGAATGTTGATTTCAGCTTGAGGAGTGACCTCACCTTGTAGCGATAAGCGTAATTTGCTTTGTGTAGTAGTAGATGGAGCGCTTGCTTTAGGTTGTAACAGACTGAGCAGGCCATAGGAGGCAGTGTCAGGTTGAACAAAATGTATAAAATTGGATTGTGTCGCTTGACTAGCACTATTGATGTTCAAATAGAATTTGGTGTTCGCTTCTGTTCGCGCATTGACGTCAATCTTGCAGTCCTTTTCATCTCCATAAATGTGTACATCTCCAGTACCAAATACTTTTCCGTAGAAGAAGGCTTGTTGGTCCGCAGGCAAGTCCATGACTAGCAGATTGTTAGCCTGTGCCCGTAAGTCAAAACGTATATCCTTGAAGTTGTTGTGATATACCGCACCTGCGAATACACCAGGGTTGCCGTATTGGTCATATACATCAATATCAGGGAAACGAATAGCGGTGGAATCGAGGTAAACTGAATCCGTGAATCCATAAGTAACGCCAATTTGAGGAATGGTGATATGAGCATTTTTTGCCAATGCAGCACCTGTTACCCATACGTCTCGTTTTTCTCCTCCCACGCGCACCCGACCAAAGGCTCTGCCAATAGGGTCTTTCACTATACCTTGAGTCCAAAAATCAATAAAATTGATATCAATACTATCGCAAGCAATATCTAGTTCCCAACTCTTTTGGGCAGGAATAACTGTTCCTAATACATTGGCAACAATATGATTAGTTGAGTCAGTAATGTCTCCTTCTATGATGATGCTATTCTTTTCCTTGTCTAAGCGAGCTTCTGCAGCCACATCGCCCAGATATACTCCGTTAATACCGCCTTTAGAGATATTCGCTTTGGCTTCTAGCATGATATCAGAGAATACACTATAGATGGTAGCAGTACCCGTCACGGGGCCTTGGATGGATATGACCTTGTTGGCTTCTGTGTAACTCAATAAGTAGTTGAGATTGATATTGTTGAGTTGGACATTGATGGAATCACTTTTTTCTTTAGATGCACGGCCGTTTGCTTTAATAGATTGATATTCAGTTTCTAGACGCAAATGATGTACATCCAAACTATTCGTTGCGTGTGTATAGGTTAGTTCAGTTGGACTAATCGTCCATGCTGAATCATTAAGAATGATATGTGTAGGTTTGATTTGTATATCTAATTTGGGTAGATTCAGGTATCGTGTAATATGGGAAGATATATTGATATTTCCTTCGTTGCGTACACTATCCGTATTGCCAAGTAGAATATTTAGATCCACATAATTGTTTTCTACCGAAACATTAAAGGTAGTTTTGATATCTCCTAATTTAGCTGCGGTAGGGTTGTCTTGGGGCAAATGAGTTAGCATGTACAACGAAAGGTTCAATTTTTCGTCGTTCGTGTTGTGAAGTGCAAATGTGATATCGTTGATTTGAGTCTTGTTCGTCTTAATACTTGGTACAAATGCTTGAATTTGAACATCTTGACCATGTAAGTGTCCTTTGATAGTCGGGTGGGAAGGTATGTCAATTCCCAGATCCAATGTATTGGTCAATTGATCTAATTGTCTGAAATAGGCATAAAAATCTAAATTCGTATTTTTAGGGTACTTCACTTGAGGTTTTTCAACAAGAAGAGGTAAGTACTTGTGTGTGATATGTTGTGCAATAGTCGGCAGAGCAGCGTAGGTGAATGTGCCAGACAGATTAGCAGTTACCAAATCTGATTGTAATCGAACTTGGTGATAAGGGATTTGGTCTTTTGTTTCGCTATCAATGAGCAGTTTGATCTGTTCTATAGCGCAGTTTTGGTCGTTATTCGCCAACTTGAGACTATCGATGATGAGATATCCATTTAGGTTATCCAACATCTCTTGAGGCGTTCCTGAAGTATATAAACTAATGTAGGTATTGGCACTCAAACGCAGGTTGGGATTTTTTTCGGTTAGATGAAGTGCAGCAGGTGAGAAATCGTTCAATTGGATTTCCAAATCAATGCGAGTATCATCTTGATCCCAATCGGCTAAACCATTGATATTAAGTTGGATGTTGTCATCTTGAATGGATAATGTTCCGTTGATTTCGTTGATATTCCATTCTCCATCTAGATGAATATTGTGATAGGTATATCCCAAATAGTCAACTTTTTTAATAGTGGCTTCGGCTATGCAATGTGTGAATTGTGTGGAGTCGATGGATCCGTCAATATGAGCATCAAAAGCGATATTTCCTAAGTCTTTGTGATTGAATAGTTTTCCGATTTGGAAACCATTGGTGGAAACATGTCCTTTGAAGTTTGCTCCTTGCAAAGTGGTATCAATCTGCATGAGTCCATTGACACGCATTGTTCCCAATGCGGTTGTAAATGCACCATGTAATTGCATATCTTCTAGACGTCCGTCTATGTCACCTACATAGTGAATATGTTTTAAATTTGTTAGCGGTAAAGGTAATGCGGCACCCTTTATATCTAGTTGGTTCAGCAGGTCTTGAAATAATACTTCGTCAAAATAAAGATGTTTGCAATTAGCATGGACATATAACGAGTCTAAAAGGATAGGATGATAGATGGCTACATTACCATCAAACAACTTGTCCCCCTTGAAGCTAAGGTGAATACTGTCTGCAAAAATAGAATCTAAACCTCCATGTAGATTCGCTTCGAAAGTCGCATCCAGCTGATCCATTTGAGCGCGCACATGCATAGTCTCAATGTGAATGTCAAGAGAATCTTTGCTAAAGATCGGTAATGTAAGCGCTAAGTCCAATTGATCTGCTAGTATGTTGTTATAGCGCAAACGTGTTTGTTGCAGTTGCAGATTGCCGACATGAACTTGCAATGGGAATTCCCCTGAACTATTATCAGTTTGAAAAAAATCTAAGATGAATTGGCAGTTTAGCGATGAATCCGAGCGAGTTTGTATGTTAATATATGGTTTCTTAAGAACGAGCTGCTCTATATCCAATTGCAAATCTTCTAAAGCAAGTGGATTAAATCGCAAATCTATCTGCTCGATATATGCTAAGGTGTCTTTTTGTTGATCACTGAGATAAATGCTGTCAACTACTAAGTGAGAGAGGGGACGATAATGAAATTGTGCAATATGCACATCTGTTTGCCACTCCTTGGATAAATTGTTTGTTACTTTGCTAATGACATAGGTTTGTACGCTTTTCAAATGCAACAATCCTACTACGCTACCCATTAGTAGCATAATAGAACCTATAACAATCCCTATGACAATAAGCGCCTTTCTCACTTTAATAAAGTAAAAATCGCGCAAAGATACTAATTTTCTTGCATTTATGCAAGAGTAACCTATTTTTTCTTGGAAAAATACCTACAAATTGTGTTCAAACCGCAATTTTCGCATTGGGGTTTTCGCGCTTGACAGGTATATCGACCATGTAATAATAACCAATGGTGTGCTTTTGGTATTATCTCCTCTGGTATATATTTGATTAGTTGCTTTTCACTGTCTAGCGGATTTTTTGCTTTGGTGGTCAGTCCAAGACGTTCAGCAACTCTAAAAATATGCGTATCCACCGCCATGGTTGGTTGATTCCACCATACGGCTAACACTACATTGGCTGTCTTACGTCCTACGCCTGCTAGTGTCTGCAACTCCTCTCTACTATTAGGGATTATTCCACCATATACTTCCAGTACGCGTTTGGCCATCTGAACTAGGTGTTCCGCTTTGCTGTTGGGATAACTAACAGAACGGATATAATTTAGCACTTCTGCTGCGGTGGAATCGGCTAAATCTGCAATGGTAGGATAGGCCGTAAATAGAGCAGGTGTGACCAAATTTACTCGTTTGTCTGTGCACTGAGCAGATAGCATAACTGCTACTAGGAGTTGATATTCATTTTCAAAATTCAACTCACTTTCAGCAATGGGCATGTTTTGTTCAAACCATGTCATCGCTTGCTCGTATCGGTCGCGAGTTCTCATTGCTCTTTGTAAGTCCTACTTAGGTATTGGAGTATGTGGGTTGCTTGCTTTTGTACTTGCTCTGTCTCCGATGAAATCGGGCGTTTCTGCAATTTTAAGAGCATGATTTGGTACAATAGAACTAGACATGCCTCTACATCACTCATTGTTGGACGATCTGTCTTTGCTTTCAAGATATTGAGTGATGGAGTTAGTTGAATAATTGCTGCCCGATATGTGGCTTCTTGGTCTAGTAGATCATTGTGCAAATCCTCCAATTCATCAAGCGCATTCTTCGCCAATTGAAGGTGTCCTCCCTCCATGATATTTTCTTGGTGCATCATCTCACTTAGATCGTGTAGTTCTTGATTGGCTTCAGCTTGTTGTGGAAAGGCACGAAGGTAATCCTCTATTTGCCACAGATACAAGATGTATTCGGCTATATTATTCTTCTTCAAAATCATAATCGTCGTCTAGTAAATAGTTATAATCGTCCGAGAAAAATTCTTCGATTTCTCGTCTATCTTTTTTAGTTGGTCGTCCAGTTCCTCTATCACGTCCGCTTTGAGCAGCGTAACGTGCCAATTCTAACAACTCTAGTTGCTCTTTTGGTGTAATGTCTTGTAAGTATTCAGGTACCACTTTTGCTCCCAAGCGATTTCCCCATAGTTGCAGAATACGATACGTATAGGTTATTGGTCCCTTGCGTACAGTAAAGACGTCGCCCACATGGAACGTGCGGCTAGGTTTGACTTCCACGCCATTTATCTTCACGCGTCCGCACTTGCAAGCATCTGTGGCAATAGAGCGCGTCTTGTAGATCCGCATGGCCCAGAGGTATTTATCTACTCGTACTTCCATTTACTTGCCGTTAAATTGATTCATGGTCCGATCCATGCCTTGCAAACAGAAGGAAGGAATAATCTCACTAACTACTTTTAGACGATCTGGCATGGCTTTGGCTTCTTCATCGCTCCATTGACCTAAAACAAAGTTGCATTGTGCGCCTTTGCTAAAGTCGTTGCCAATACCAAAACGCAAACGTGCATAGTTTTGAGTACCAAGCACTTGTTGGATATGCCCCAAACCATTATGCCCACCGTTGCTGCCTTGTTTGCGCATACGAATACTACCAAACGGCAGATTTAAGTCATCCACTAACACAAGCATATTCTCTACTGGAATCTTCTCTTGTTGCAACCAATAGCGAACGGCGTTTCCGCTCAAATTCATGTAGGTTGATGGTTTGAGCAAAATGATTTCGGCGCTTTTTGCGCGACAACGCGCTACAAAACCGTAGCGTTTGTCTTCCCATGTCGCACCCTTGCTCTCCGCGAAGGCATCTAACATCATGAATCCGATGTTATGTCGTGTATTGGCATATTCATCGCCAATATTGCCCAACCCAACAATTAAATATTTCATATTCTTGACTTTAAACTCTAAACAGTAGGCGCTTTGCGCCGTTCTCTAAACCAAATAAGAGCGGAAGTATCCTTCCACTCTTATTTCAGACCGCTCTAATGAGTGGTTATTATTTCTTTTTACCCTTAGCAGGAGCAGCGGCTGCAGCAGCTTGTTGGCTTGCACGAGTTGCTTTAACGCGAGCAACGCAAGCATCTGCTGGGTTCATCAGTTTCAAACCTTCTGCTACTTGAACTGCACCTACATACAATTTCTTGCCCAAACCGAGGTCTGTGATGTCAATCTCAACGCGGTTAGGAATTTGAGTATAGATACCGTTAACTTTGAGCTTACGCATCTCAAGTGACAACTTACCACCGGCTTTAACACCTTCTGCGTGACCTTGCAATTGTACTGGAATAGCTACAGTTACAGGTTTGTTCTCAGTTACCTCCAAGAAGTCGATGTGAAGCAATTGCTCGCTTACTGGGTGGAATTGCAACTCTTTAACTACAGCCATTTTCTTTGTCTCACCGATGGTCAACTCTACAACCATTGTGTCTGGGCAATAGATGAGTTTGCGTACGTCATCAACTGTTACTGTGAAAGTTACGTTCTCGCCATTGCCATAGAGGTTACATGGAACGAGGTTCTCTTGACGGAAAGTCTTAGCGGCTTTCTTGCCGTACTCGCTGCGTGGAGTACCTACCAATTCAAATGTTTTCATTTCTTATAAAAGTGTTACTCAATAATAGGGCAGAATTCCCAGCCTTTAATCCTAGATTAGCACTAAACACTAAACTCTAAACACTAAACTACTGTTGGTGTGGCTGCCCGTATCCCATCACACATGAAGATTTCTCTTCAAAAAAAGCCCGACTAGCGGGCTTCTTAAGTTGACCAACCTGGAATCGAACCAAGATTTTCAGAACCAAAATCTGACGTAATAGCCTTTATACCATTGGTCAATAATTTCGTCATTCTCGAAATCGGCTGCAAAGGTACTGCTTTTTTTTGATATGACCAAATTATTTTTGTGTTTTTTTTGAAAAAACGTAATTTTCTTACTGAAAACTCCTATTCTACGGTTTAATCTCCGTACACAAGGCATACATTGTCCACCCAAAGAGTGTTTCCTGCTTTACCCACGAAGGCTTCATATTTGCCTGATGTTAGCATGATTACCAAGTGAGTTGGTTCCAATGTAGCATCCCAACCTTCTTCCTCAATGAGAACTACTTTACCTTTGGAGTTGACTGCGCGTTGCATCTCTTTGAAGCCCATATAATCCTCATACCATGGCTCGTTAGTGATGTCGCCATAGTGAATAGGCAGACGATGACCATTGACCCATGTGAGCTGATCCTGGCTAAAACGCTCATATGCTGTTCCTACACGAATGGAGTGAATCTTACCTTTTTCATCTTCCCATCGATGTTGCAGATAGAGGTAAACCTCGGCTTCGTCATGACCTTCCTGTTTCTTTGGCTTAGCCATACCTTTAGCATGCCAAATCCATTGTTCTGGTGAAACCGCACACTTGTAGTCAAGCATCAATGCTTGAGGGCGCTCAGTGAATGGTACGCCGAAATCAATGTTTTGATAAGGATCTTTTGCTGTAGTGATTGGCTCAAGGTTGCGACCTGTAAACAATGTACCTGGTACGAGTACCTGTACATCTATCATGCCCATGACGCGTACGCCCAAGAGGTCAACATCTAGACGACAGCATGTCCCTCCCTCTTCTCGTGCTTCTGGAGTCATTGTTCCTGCTGCTTTCTCTATGCCTATGATATTGGCATAAGCATTGCTAGTCGCCCATGGATTGCCGTTTTGTCCGTAGGTGTATGGACCATTCTCCCAAATCGTATCGGTGGGCGCCAAAGCGTAGAGCGTTTTGGTTTGACCGCCAAGAAGTTTAGACTCTTTGATGTAACGCACTGTCCAACTTTCCATATCGCCGAATGGAATAGTGTCAATGCGCTCTGCATGTATGTTTGCTGCTAGGCAAAGTAGGAGTAATAATGCGATCTTCTTCATTACTTTGCCTCGATAATATAATAGTTCTTCTTGCCTTTTTGGCAAAGGATGTATTTGCCGTTGAGTAACATCTCTGCTGTAATAGCCTTTTGTGGGTCGGTAAATTTCTCTTTGTTGATAGAGAATCCATTCGCAGTAATCATCTTGCGAGCCTCGCCCTTAGATGGGAAGATATTGGTCTTCTCTGCCAACAAATCCAATGGAGGAATACCTGCCTCTAATTCTGCTTTGCTAACCTCGTGCTTCTCTATGCCGTCAAATACCTGCAAGAACATCTCCTCATCTAGTTTGCTCAATGCCTCGTGAGTAGCATTGCCGAACAAGATATTACTTGCCTCCACGGCTGCCTCATAATCCTCACGGCTATGAACCATCACGGTTACCTCTTCTGCCAAACGTTTTTGCAGGCTACGCATGTGTGGAGCCTCTTCGTGCTCGGCTATCAACGCGTCAATAGTCGCTTTGTCCAAGCAAGTGAAGATCTTGATGTAACGCTTAGCGTCGTCATCGCTCACATTCAACCAGAATTGGTAGAAACGATATGGGCTAGTGTATTTGCGATCCAACCAGATGTTACCGCTCTCGGTTTTGCCGAACTTACCACCGTCTGCTTTGGTAATCAATGGACAGGTCAAAGCGAAAGCCTCGCCGCCACCCATTTTCTTAATCAACTCAGTACCAGTGGTGATGTTACCCCATTGATCGCTACCACCCATTTGCAATTTGCAGTTCTTATGCTTGTTCAAATATACATAGTCGTAGCCTTGCAACAATTGATAAGTAAACTCTGTAAAAGACATGCCTTGACTAGCCTCGCCGTTGAAACGTTTTTTCACAGAGTCTTTCGCCATCATGTAGTTGACGGTAATCAATTTACCCACCTCGCGTGCGAAATCTAAGAAGGTGTAGTCCTTCATCCAATCGTAGTTGTTCACCAACTCTGCATCATTCTCGCCTTCGCCAAAAGTCAAGAAACGACCCAATTGTTGCTTGATGCACTCTTGGTTGTGACGCAATGTCTTTTCATCCAACAAGTTACGCTCGGCTGACTTACCGCTGGGGTCACCAATCATACCGGTTGCGCCACCAATCAAGGCGATTGGCTTATGACCTGCGTTTTGCAAGTGTTTGAGCATCATGATGCCGCACAAGTGACCGATATGCAAACTATCCGCAGTTGGGTCAATACCCAAGTATGCTGCGGTAGCTTCTTTCATTAGTTGTTCCTCTGTACCTGGCATCATGTCTTGCAACATACCACGCCAGCGCAATTCTTCTACAAAATTCTGTTTCATATATATAATAAGGTGTATTTAACTTAAAAAACCCTGCAAAATTACTGCTTTTTTCTGATATACGCAATTTTTTTTGAAAAATTCTTGTGTATGTGCTTTTTTTGTAGTACCTTTGTAGCCGATTTTCGACTATAGTCTCTGGCGATCAGCATAGAGTACGCATTTTTGCGGCTTGAACAGTAGTGTATACTATAGTTATTTAACCCATTAAAAATCTTAAGAAATGGATTTGATGAAAATTGCCGAAGAGGCATTCGCTGGCGAGAAGAAAGAGTTTCCAGCATTCGCTGCAGGTGATCAAGTGACTGTAGCTTATCGTATTAAAGAGGGTAACAAGGAGCGTATCCAAGAGTTCCGCGGT
>JBGVEC010000187.1:0-5444 GCA_045119815.1 Paludibacteraceae bacterium
AGCTTAGACTTAGTACGTGGCGAATGGCGAAGCTATACCAGAGGATTATACCAAAACATCGCCAATAATCAATACAACATCGCCAACCCATACACTAGCAGCGGTTCGATGGATGTAGAGGCTGTGAATATCGAAGAAAACTCCAACCGAGTTCCAATCAACTATGTGCTACCTCCAGGTATATCCCGTCAAACCGACCCAGGTCAAGCTCAATTGATTGCGCAAAACGAACAAGCAATGGTGTTCCGTTTGCATGAATTGCCACAGAAAGACGCTCGTGCGGTATACAAGAATGTAGTGTATGACATGCGTCAATACAAGCGTTTACAAATGTTCGTACACGCAGAGTGTTTGCCACACTTTGACCCTATCAAGGACAAAGATGTAACTTGCTTCATTCGTATGGGTTCTGACCTCAAGAACAACTACTACGAATACGAAATACCTCTAGTATTGACCCCAGAAGGAATCTATAGCGACAACAACCCACAAGATAGGTTAAAGGTATGGCCAGAAGCTAACACCTTTGATTTTGAATTGCAAACTCTCACCAATGCTAAAATGGAACGCAACAGATCCAAACGAGCTGGCAACACGAACGTGGGTAACACTATTCCATACGAAACATACGATCCGGATGACTTAGACAACAAGATTACCGTATTGGGTAACCCAACCCTTGAGGACATCCAGTCCATCATGATTGGTGTACGCAACAAAACAGATCACGAAGTCAGCGCCGAAATCTGGGTCAACGAATTACGATTGAGCCAATTCAACGAACAAGGCGGTATCGCAGCAATGGCTAATGCGGCATTAAGCATTAGTGACATTGCCCAACTCAATGTCGCAGGACGCTTAGAAACTGCAGGTTATGGCTCAATTGAGTCCAATGTGCTAGATCGCAATATGGAAAATGCATACCAAGTATCCGTCAGTGCAGCATTGGAAGCAGGCAGACTCTTCCCTGAGAAAGCAAAACTGCAAATACCTCTGTATGTATCCTACTCCAACGAAACACAATCGCCAGACTACGATCCACTAGACACCGATGTCAAACTATCTGAATCACTAGAAAACTACGAGACAAAAGCAGAAAAAGACTCTATCCGTAACATGGCTAACACGGTACACGAGTCCACCAGCTTCTCTGTTTCCAACATGAAGATTGACATTCACTCCAAGAAGCGAAACATGTTCTACGACCCAGCTAACTTCTCTATCTCAGCAAGTTACAACGAGCAAGTTCAACACTCACCAGAGATAGAAAAAGATATAACCACAGACTATAAAGGATCGTTCAACTACTCCTATAACTTCAACCCAAAACCTTGGGAGCCATTCAAGAAAATGGAGAAACTCAAGAAAATCAAATTCTTAAGCGAACTCAACTTCTACTACCTCCCACAATCTTGGGCGTTCAATACGAACATGCGTCGTACATTCACACACCTCAAAATGCGTGATTTCAATACAGCAGATTTGGGAGGAGCAACTGACAACGAAATGGAATTGACATTCTCCAAAGACTTCACGTGGGATCGAAACTTTGACTTCAAGTATGACTTGACCAAGAACATCAAGTTCTCCTTCCAAACGGCCATGAACTCTACCGTGGACGAGGGATATTACACGCCAGAAATATTGAATATGTACGAAGACCTGCGTTTTGAGAACAACTACTATGAAGCGTGGAAAGATTCTATTCAACACAGCATGGCTACATGGGGAACTCCATACACCTACCAACAACTCTTCTCCGCATCATGGAATGTGCCATTCAATCGCATTCCATATCTTGAGGCGATCACGGCCAATGCATCCTACAATGCAACCTACAATTGGAATAGAACCATGCAAACCTCAGAAAGCAGTCTAGGTAATGTTATTAGCGGTACACGCGCATGGCAAGTAGATGGAGGTATCAACTTTGAGACACTCTACAACAAGTCCAAATACTGGAAGGAGATGTCACAACACTACAACCAACGCTCCTTGCGCCGCCGAGCATTCAAACCTAAGACTTACACAGAAATAGTCAGTTTGAAGGGAGGAGAAGCCAAAGAGATTACTCACCGCCTTGGTAGCGAATCACTCAAAATTAGCGCAACTACTCGCGACGGAAAGAGTATCAAACTGAACATCAAACCAACTTCCAACACCAAAGCTGAAATCAAATCCAAAGAAGACCTGCAGAATATAACCATTACCATCACAACTGTCAATAAGAGCCAACGTTCAGCAGGACAAGTGACAGCAGACATGCTTGCCTATGTTGGAACCATGTTTAGAAAACTCCAAGTCACTTATCGCAACACCAACTCGCTCACCATTCCTGGTTTTGCACCACAAGCGGGTTTCATGGGTCAACAACGCTTCAACGACTTGTACGCTCCTGGATTTGACTTCGCATTTGGTGCATTTGGTGACGATTTTGTTGAGAAAGCTAAGAACAATGGTTGGTTATCTGGTGACACAACCGTTGTACAACCTGCAACACGCTCTAAAACAAGCGATTTTGATGCCAAACTCACACTTGAACCACTCCCAGGATTGAAGATTCAGCTCAATAGCAAACGCTACGAAGCACAATCATCATCCATCATCTACTCATACGACCAGCTGCAAGAGAACATGACTGGTTCATTCAATATCACACAGATAGCCATTGGAACTGCCTTCCACAAACTAGGAAGCGCAGATGAGAATTTCGCATCCGCAACCTTCACTCAGTTCCTAGACAATCGTGATATCATGGCAGACCGCGTACAACGACAATACAATGGCTTAAAATATCCTGATGCAGGATTCATCCCTGCACATCTTCGCAACAAACCATACGATTCAAATAATGGTGCGGTTGCTCGCAATACCGCCGATGTATTGGTACCTGCATTCCTAGCGGCATACACCGGCCGAGATGCCAACTCAATCAGCCTCAGTCCATTCATGAGCTTATTGCAAAGCCTACCGAACTGGTCGGTGACTTTTGATGGATTGGGCAAGTTACCATGGCTACGCGATCAATTCAAGTCTATCAACCTCACACACGCATATACATGTAAGTACGCGGTTGGTAGTTACTCTACTTACTCAACCTGGACACCAGCAGACGAGTTGAGCAACAAACAAATAGGTTTCGTGCGCGATGTAACGACAGATATGCCTATCCCATCATCGGCATACGACATTTCATCCGTCACTCTCACCGAAAACTTCTCGCCTCTCATTGGTTTGAACATGACAATGAAAAACTCATTGTCCGCTAAATTTGAGTACCGCAAACAACGCAATATTTCTCTGAATATCAATTCTGTACAAATCACTGAAGGACATACTGACGAATTTGTAATTGGTGCAGGATATACCATCAAAAACTTAAATTTCATCGCCAAATCTAGCAACGGTAGCCAAAAGAAAGTTAGCAACGACCTCAAACTCAACGTGGATGTAAGTTACAAGGACATCAAGACCCTGTTGCGCAAGGTAGAAGAAAACCTGACACAGGCTAGTTCAGGTAATAAAGTCTTTGGTATCAAGATTAGCGCAGACTATGTACTCTCACAAAAGATCAATCTACAACTCTTCTACGACCACCAAGGCACTACCCCGCTCATATCATCGTCTTATCCTATCAAATCAGACAATATTGGTATCAACATCAAACTGATGCTCACCCAATCTGAATAAACGAATATTTTGACCAATAGTCCGTTCTTCAAAGTTGGAATCATCGGACCAGAATCTACTGGCAAAAGTACACTGGCTTCCTATCTAGCACATCGCTATGGCGGTGTGCTGGTGCCAGAATACGCGCGCGAATATATGGAAGGACGCGCATGCACGTGCGCGTACACGTACGAGGACGTCGTCAATATTGCCAAACAGCAAGTCCAACAACTGCAATCAAAAATTTACGGAGGGATAACGGAGGGATATCGAAGCAATGTCGTATTTTTTGATACCGAACTCATCATCACCAAAGTCTGGTTCCTGCACAAGTTTGGCAAATGTCCCGACTTCCTAGAAGAAGCCCTCCACGCCTACCCCATGGATGTGTACCTACTATGCTACCCCGATATGGAATGGGTACCTGACCCTGTGCGCGAGAACCCCAACATACGCGAATACCTCTTTGACTGGTACGAACGCGAGATACAAGCCCTCGACATTCCCTACTACATCATACGACATACCACATAACCACTTCTCCGAAGGGATACAAAAGGGATATAGAAGGGATGACCTAGGTATAAAACAAAAAGAGATGTTCATCGAACATCTCTTTTTTGTGATCCGTGCAGGATTCAAACCTGCAACCCCCACATCCGTAGTGTGGTACTCTATTCAGTTGAGCTAACGGACCATGCTTCGTTTCAAAAGCGAGTGCAAAGGTACTACAAAAAATTCATATACGCAAATTTTTTAAAGGAAAAATGCAAAATTTACACTTTTTTTTGTGTATTTGCAAATAAAACCGTACCTTTGCACACGATTTTAAGCATTACACATATGAAAACGACCACTCTCAAAACTTTATTTACATTAGGTATATCTTGTGTCCTTCAACTTTCAGCGTGGGCTGTTGCCCCCCTGCCAGAACTCAACCTTGTAGAACCACAACACAAGAAAGCACCTTTCAATATCGTTTCGCACGACGCCAAAAACAATATCCAAAGGATTGCCCCACGTCGCACGCCCAATATCAACCTCGCACCCAAAGGATTGCTCATCTTGGTCAACTACACCGACATTAGCTTTGACGAAAACAACAATCATCTAGCTTTTGACTCGCTAGCCAATGGCGACAACTACACATACAATGGCGCCACAGGTTCGTGCAAAGCGTACTTCGAAGCCCAATCAAACGGCCAATACGCACCAGAGTTTGACGTCATTGGCCCTATCACCCTACCCAATACATCCGCATACTACGCAGCCAACGATGCAACTGGCAATGACCAATATGTAGTGGACTTTGTAGTCGATGCCTGCAAAGGCGCAGACTCATTAGGAGTGGACTTCTCGCAATATGACAATGACAACAATGGCATCGTGGACTTTATTTATATCATCTACGCGGGCTACGCCGAATCAGAAGGTGCAGGCGCTAGTACCATGTGGCCACACAACTGGGATCTCGTTTCTGCTTTGTATTTCGGCTATAGCAATATGGATGAATACTATGCCAACTCTGATACCGATTTCAAGTTGCCTAGTTTCGACGGCAAACTAGTAAACGCTTACGCTTGCTCCAATGAACTGCGCAAAGCCACAGACAAGCGTGCGGGTATTGGTACCATCTGCCACGAGTTTAGCCATGTGTTAGGTCTGCCAGATTACTACCTGACTACCGACAGTCCTATCAACCAAAAACGCCTTACTCCAGGCGCATGGTCACTCATGGGATATGGTAACTATCTCAACAACGGCAACACCCCACC
>JBGVEC010000188.1:0-3098 GCA_045119815.1 Paludibacteraceae bacterium
AATAAAATGCCACAAAAACACGTAATGATTTGCATATATCATTTATTTTTAGTACCTTTGCAGCGTATTTCAAAAATTAACCTATATGGCATATATTGAGAGAAAAGTTGATAGTCTATTAGAGGAATTGTTAGATTCATCAGGCGCAGTACTGATAGAGGGGCCTAAATGGTGTGGCAAGACAACTACAGCGGAACAACACGCTAAGAGTGTTATTCGTTTGCAAAATCCTGATACGCGCGAAGCTTATATTACTACGGCAAAAACCAAACCTTCACTTCTTTTAAAAGGTGAAACGCCACGCCTGATTGATGAATGGCAGATAATCCCACAATTGTGGGATGCAGTACGTGTAACTGTGGATGAGCGACAAGAAATGGGACAGTTTATTTTGACGGGGAGCAATTCTGTGGATAATCAACAAATCATGCATTCGGGTACGGGTCGTATAGCTCGTCTAAGAATGCATCCGATGAGTTTGTATGAAACGGGGGAATCTACAGGAGAAATTTCACTTAAGGCATTGTTTGACAATCCTAATTTGGACATTGATGGTGTCACATCTCGAATCAGTGTGGAAGAATTAATCTTTGCTGCATGTCGTGGTGGCTGGCCTGCTGCACATATTGCCAAAAGTAATACTGCCAAACTAAATGTCGCCAAAAACTATATTGATAGTCTTTGTGCTACGGATATTTCTACCGTAGATGGTGTACAACGAAACGAAGAGTTGGCACGAGCCATATTGCGATCATATGCACGTAACATCTCCACATTGGCAAAAAAGACGAATATGCTAAAAGATGTGGTTGCCAACTTTGAGAGCGTTTCTCAAAGTACATTCGATAGTTATTTGAATGCCTTCCAACGCCTCTTCGTTATTCAAGATTTACCTGCTTGGTGTCCTGCTATTCGTTCAGCATCCGCTATTCGTAGCGGTATGAAACGCGAATTCTGTGACCCTTCTATTGCTGTGTCGGCACTGGGATTGACACCACAGATATTGGAGATGGACTTGAAAACTTTTGGATTTATCTTTGAAACAATGGGCATTCGTGATTTGCGAGCTTATTCACAAGCTATGCGAGGTAGTTTGTCTTATTACCACGACCGTTACGATTTAGAAACAGATGCTGTCTTGCGCATTGCTAATGGACAATTTGCGTTGATTGAGTTCAAACTGGGTAGTTCAGAGATTGAAGAAGGTGCTAATCATTTGATAGAGTTACGCGATCTAATTCGTGAATACAATAAATATGAAAAGCAAGTACCTTTACGTGAACCAGACTTAATGATGGTTATCACAGGAGGACAACTTGCATATACTCGCGAAGATGGTGTCAAAGTAATACCATTGGCATGTTTGCGAGATTAAACTTTCGGCACAATCTTCGGCACAAAGAAAAAAATAACAAAAAAAATCACCCAATCGGGAGGCGTTGGTAATCAACGCCTTTCGCTTATTTTAAGCGTCTTTTTATAGCAATATTTACAAATCTTCGGCATAAAACCGCCACAATGCCGAAGATTTTTGCAGCATTATTATAGAGACACGTTTATAGAAAGCCACAGAAAGCCCACAGATCTCCCACAGATCTCCTATGGTGGTCGCCTAACTTGTTCTATGCTTGTGCTGATTCCTCAAAGTGGGGACTTTTCGGGCGCTGCGCTCGGAGTGCGTTCCGTCGCACTCCTTCAGGTCGCCTAACAAACCATGTTACTCATCCTATAGCAAAGGTATACTAAGGGTATACAAAAACAAGTAAATACTCAGCACTATATTCAGCACCTATAAACTTTTTTCAAAAAACACACTTACTTGAAATCTCAGTAAACACAGGACTTCTCGCTTGCTATAACTACCTATTGACTGCTAAATTTTCAAAATGTATGCACAAAAACACCAAAACGCTGAATATTCAGCACTACTAAGTTATATAGAGGCTTGTATAAGAATTTACACTCCACCTTGCGCTATAATGGATAAATTTCCTCTTTTTTATCCATTACACTTGCACATATTGAATAGAATTACTACCTTTGCTGCGTATTTCCTGCAAAAACATACTAAAATCTGATTAAGCGAAGATAAACACTATGCGTATAAAATTATTCCTTTGCATGCTATGCATCAGCAGTTTGGCAGTTGCCGAACAAATCATTCGTGTATCACAGATTGGCTATCTGCCAGAAGCGAAGAAGTTTGCTATCATCATGACGGGTGATAGTGGTCGTTGGGAATATACTCGTTACGACTTCTCGGACCTCAAAGAGGAGGGTTGGCATCAATTGAAGATAGGCGAAGCCGTTTCCGATAGTTTCCTCATTAGCAAGCACGTATATGATGGGTTGGCAGATTTCCCGCTGAACTATATGCGCCAACAGCGTTGCGGTTGGAATCCCTTTACTGGCGATAGCTGCCACCAAAAAGATGGCTATATCATTTACCATCCAACCAAAACGGGGCAACATATTGACGTAAGAGGTGGTTGGCATGATGCCAGTGACTGCTTGCAATACGCCACGACTACTGCCAATGCGATCTATCAGATGATGCTTGCTTACGAGCAATATCCCGAGTTATTTGGGGATGCCTACCAAACCGATGGTACGCCAGGAGCGAATGGTATTCCAGATATTGTGGATGAGATTCGTTGGGGTTTGGATTGGTTGGACCGCATGAATCCCGAACCCGGGGAGTTCTACAATCAACTGGCCGACGACCGCGACCATATCGGTATGCGTTTTCCAAAAGACGACCAAGCGGATTATGGTTGGGGTGTGAACAATGGTCGTCCTGTGTATTTCGTGACAGGCGAACCACAAGTGCAAGGCAAGGGCATGAATATCTCTACAGGCACGTCTTCTATCGTAGGTAAGTACGCATCCTGTTTTGCATTGGGTAGCAAGATCTTAGCGCCATACTACCCTGAACTGGCAGCGCAGATTGGTAAGAAAGCGCAAGATGCATACCAGTTGGGCGTTCGCAAACCTGGTTTTAGTCAAACAGCGTCTGTTCGTTCGCCATACATCTACGAGGAGACTAACTGGGTGGATGATATGGAGCTAGGTGCCTATGAGCTATACCGCCAAACGAA
>JBGVEC010000189.1:0-10995 GCA_045119815.1 Paludibacteraceae bacterium
TAGTTTCTGATAGCAATGTCGTAAATCTCTCTTTATATGTGCAAAGATAAGCAAAATATTTCATAAAGCATTATACGTCAATACATTACGTGAGCAAAAAAGATAAAAAAAGGAGATATGTCGTGAAACATATCCCCTTGAATGAAACATTTGCAGTTCATTAAATTATAAATCATATAGTATTGGTATTCAGTTGTTTAGAAAGGCAGTTCGTCCCAATCATCATCTTCTTTAATGCCATAACCCTTATCTTCATCAAAATTATGACATCCGCTCTCTTTCTTGATAAACTCTTGTATGTCATAGTCAAGATATTCACTTCTATAAACAGTCGCAGTTGATAGCACTTTCCTTCGTGTCTGTATTCGGTTGTAATTCTCTAACCATTGGTTTCTACCTAACTTATGGTCGTCCTCATCCATCTTTGCCCTCTCATCAAAATATTCGTTGGGGTCAGTAATCCAATAGTATTCATCGCCATCTCTCTTGCAGGGAGCATAAGTCAAATCGCATCGGTAATTCATCATATTTTCTACCACAGCATCATATGAGTATAACCTCGTTTGAACGCTATAACCCTTAAACTCATTACCTTCTTGGTCTATCCATATTCTATCATCCTCTCCCTTAAAAGAACCGTTATGTATCTCAAAGAAAATAAACTTACCTAGTATCGCCTCTACGATATAACGCATAAATCGTTGCTCTGAAATAGGTTTATGCTCCAACTCATTATGCTTCATTCTAAACCCATAAATGTATTGGTTCTCTGTCGTAAGGAGCGGTTTATTAAACAAAATCTGATAGCAGAGACTATCCCTCTTTACTATTTTATCCATCTTTCTATTATTGTTATTATATACAGTATTTATGGGTCAGCGTGCTTGGTAGTATATAATATGATATAGGGTTAAGTATTTGATTATCAAATAATAATTATTATTACAAAACACCACCTTGACATATAGGAGGTAGCAGTAGGTAAGAGACAAAGAATGTCTGTAAGGCGTAGTCCTGTAAGACATTCTTCCATCACCGATAAGGGGAGCATATTATCCTTATCTCTATACCTTATTATATTATACTATATCTACCTATATCTATCGTAGGACTAATAATAGCATAAGCAGAATAGCAGTAGGAGAAGTTAGGTAAGTCTCTCCCTTACTATAAGTCTAACGAATAGACGGGGTTCTGCGACCCCCAACCTATCAGTCTATTCCTTCTTTTCTCTTTTCTCTTTTCAGTCTTTCCTATCAAACCATTCTTTCCTTTCATCCTATCTAACAATCTCTCTTATACGCTCTATCTTACTAAACAACCAATTAACTTAACCTTACCTTAACTCAACCTTAACTCAACCTTAACCTTAACCTTAACAACAAAAACAAGACGCTATAAGTGTTTGTTATCAAAGAATATTATAGTTTAATATTATGACTATAATATTACAAATACTAAAAAAGTTACCCCTAAAAGTGCCTTTGAGTGCCCTGCAAGGGCGATTTGAGGTAACTTTTTTAAGTAAAGCACCATTCTACTTGAACTTCACTACCTTCTTTACTACTCCGTTGATTTTCTTTGATATTATCGTGCAGTCCATAAACTCTATAATGTTAGTTGCTGTTGCTCGTTTATTCAGTCCGTTCCTATCATAGATATCTTGCAGTATCGCCTTGACCTCATTTACTGACATAAACTCTACTCCTCTAAACCTCGCATTCACCTGCTCCGTTATATTCTCCCTAAACATAAGTGGTTTCAAGACACCATCTACTTTTTTGAGGTTATACTGCATAGCCTTTATCTTGTCCTTGGTTATGTATCTGTTCATAAATCGCAAGTCCCACTCTATCTCTGGATATCTATTCTTGAATGCCTTATTAAGAACAAGTAGCATTCTTTGCTTGCCTTTTCTTGCGAGGTCGTAAAACATCATACAGATATCCTTGAAAGCAATGTTTCTTTCTCCTAACCTTTCTATCCACTCATTGTTGGCGAGTAATTCTGCCGTGTCCGTGTTTTTGAAGTCAAGTTCGCTGACCGCCGTATTGAACCGTCCTCCCTTATCGGACATTACGTAAAAGTTCTTGGCGTTCTCAAACATAGTTATATTATCCTCATATAGGCACTGCATAGCCCTTGCTCTCAATTCATCCATCACCACTATCATCTTTCCTCTATTGTCATAATCAAAATAGAGATATCCGTCTGTTCCCAACACTGCAATCTTCTCGTTCTTGATATCTACGCCTGACTTCTTCTGCTCGCTCACAGCCGCAGCGTAGAGCATCTTTACGCCTTTCTCGTCTATGCTTGCTATCAAATCTCTATATTGCTCGCATCTCTCTTTGGTCTCGTTGTGTTTTTTAAGCAGATAGTTATAATCCATATGCTCGGCAAATGAAGCATTGCTGATGAGCAGACATCTATTGTAATTAGGGTTGTCCTGATTTCTTACTCGTCCCAATATCTGCGGCAAATCCAAATCCACATTGACCACTGAATACTGATATCTGTTGTCGCAAACTACAATGGTAAGAGCACAATCGCTGTAAAAATCCACGCCGAAGTGAGCGGTGCTTGTGCAGAATGTATAAGTCTTGTTCTGTTCGTGTTTCAAAGGCACCCTTCCTACATCAAATCTTTCGCCACTCCTTTCACCTTTCAACTTACGGGAGATGGCGGACAATGCATTCTTATTATTGGTATTGCTGTCCGCACAGATGATATTCACATTGTCGGGTGTTAAGAAGTCGCATCTCTCTATAACCTTACCTATCATAGACATAGAGTTCATAAAGATTATCAGTTCTTTCGGATTGCTATATTCTACAAAACCGCCAAGATTATGCAGTTTAAGAAGTCCGCACAAACACTCTATCGTATCGTTACAGACCATTCTATCTACATACGCCATCTCCTTCCCCTCCCAATCAAGTCTTGTTATCTTTTGGTTCTTCACAAATGGTATCATACTGTTGGTCGTGTCGTCAAGAGGGGTGGCAGTCAGAAGCGTAACACACTCAAAGTCCTCCACCGATAGCCTCTTATACATATCTAAATAAACATTTTGTCTATAAAAGATGTCCCTTATAATTGTATGATATTCATCAACCACTATATGCCAGTTGTATATTGATATAGGCATATTATGGTCGTTGAGCAGTCGGCAGAACTTATCCACCGTTACTATGATTTTGGGGTTCTTAATTCCTGATTTGACAGCAGCCTTAAACTTGTTCATCTCCTTATGTGCTGTCCTGTTGCCTTCATACCAAAGCAGGTTGTCATATTGCTCGCACTTGTTCCTGATAAGGTCTCTACGGGGACTTACAATGATTGTAGGGTGTCTATCCGTAATGGCAAGATGTGTTGCACCCGCTCCCGTTATCTGCTTGTCTAAAATGCCGTTGGGTAGTTCCCAACCTGTTTCTTTCGCAAAGTCGCTCAAATATCTATATGTCTTTGCAATCTTAATTATCTCCGTCATATGTTAAAAACTTTTATTGTATTTATCTATTCTTCATTTATGTGCTTATTGTATTTATGAAAAAAGTTACCGCTGACTTAAATAAAAAGGGTGGTCGCTATCCTTCCCCTTCTGTGTGGTCTATCTCCTCTACCAACCCTTTTAAGTTGCCCACTCTGTCTATCTTGATTTCCCTCCGACAATAGAACAGATGTGATACATTATGCCCTTTATACTGAATTATGTTGGGCAAACAGTCTGTTCGTTTTGGGTATTCCTTCATAAACTCATTCCAAGTTGCATATGCATACCAAACTCCCTCTGTTGTTCTAACAGAAATTGGTCTTTCCTTGATGTAATTAAAGCCATTGCTATTCTTTATATATGTCTCGTTGCTCATAATAAATACTCTTATATATACAAATATAACAAAAAAATAAAAAGTTATATTATACTGAATTATGGCGATATATATAAGTGCAAGAGAGGATGATTTGTTCTTACCCTATCATAAAAAATTGAAAGCAATTGCCCCTGATGGCAGACATAAATATATTATATGAAAAATAATTATTATTCTGATTATGAGTGTATTGAAAGTAAGAATAGAAGGTCAGCGTGTTAAATACGATGTTGCAAGGATAACATTCAATGAGGGCGACTTGCAGAATGCAAAATCGTGGCAGTGGGACTATAAAGGCAACCACCTTTGCTACAATAATGATAAAAAATTGGATATACTACGAGATTACGAGACATTCAACTGCGTAGATATTGGCGTTGCTATCCGAAACACAGGCGAGATATACTATGAGTTGGGCAATGATAAGGGCAAGTTAGCATCAAGAAAAGTGCTATACTCGCCATACCATCCTATGCTGATTGCTATTGATGATGCCAATGAAGAGGACGGTATGACGCTTACAAGTGCAAATGTATATGACAAGAAGAATACCATCTATGAATACACAGTTGAGGTCAGTGATGGCGAGTTATTTGATGCTTCGCTATTGGCGATTATCGCCATCCGATGCCCTATTACTGATGAGGAGCGTATAGTTCAGTTGCTATATGCAGGGAAGGAGATGGAATGCGGAGCGGAGGGATTGTCGTTTATGGACGAACCTATGAGCAAGAATAGTATGCTGACGGTGCCTAACGACTATGCCGTTGCTATTGGTCTTGGTGAGAACAGAAAATTGGATAACCTATTGAGGTTTGACGAGTTCATCAAGGAGGAGAACAGCAAAGTCCGAAAGGGTCATAAAGTCAGCGAGAACTATATCAAAATCCGAGAAGACTACATCCACTCCTTCATTGATGAACACGAACGAGACAACGAAATACCCGAAGAAGAATAACCATCTTTCAATACATAAAACTATCTTCATAACGACAGCCGCCATTTATGGCGGTTGTTTTTTGGACCTCTGCGAAATAATTATTATATTTGTGGGTTAAGACTTTGATAACAGCAACTTGATTATAACAACCCAAACCAATTATGGCAGAGAATAAGAAGGAGATGGAGCGTGCAGAACTCCACAGAACAATATGGGCGATCGCCGATGAGATGCGAGGTGCGGTAGATGGATGGGACTTCAAGGCATACATTCTCGGTATGCTCTTCTATCGCTACATCAGCGAGAACATCACCAACTATATCAACAAGGGCGAGTGGGATACTGGCAACACCGATTTTGACTATGCCACTTTGGACGATGCCACTGCCGAGTGCATCCGTGAGGAGATGGTGGGCGTGAAGGGTTTCTTCATCTTGCCGAGCCAACTCTTCTGCAATATCTGCAAGGTGTGCGATAAGGATGCCAACCTTAACGAGACTTTGGAGAAGATTTTTACATCTATTGAGGCGAGTGCGAAGGGCACCGACAGCGAGGACGACTTCAAGGGTCTGTTTGCGGATGTTGATGTCAATTCAAATAAGTTGGGAGCGACCGTCATTAAGCGAAACGAGAAATTGGTGAAACTCCTTCGTGGTATTCAGCAGATGAACCTCGGCGACTATCAGGACAATACGATAGATGCTTTTGGCGATGCCTACGAATACCTGATGGGTATGTATGCGAGCAACGCAGGTAAGAGCGGTGGCGAGTATTACACCCCACAGGAGGTGAGCGAACTCCTCACCCGTTTGGCAACTCTCGGCAAGAGCGAAGTCAATAAGGTATATGACCCTGCTTGCGGTTCGGGTTCGTTGCTCTTGAAGGCGGCAAAGATACTCGGCAAGGACAATGTTCGTCAGGGATTTTATGGACAGGAGATTAACCTCACCACCTACAACCTCTGCCGTATCAATATGTTCTTGCACGACATTGACTACGACAAGTTCAATATCGCCTGCGAGGATACACTTCTCTCGCCACAGCACTGGGACGATGAACCATTTGAGGTTATTGTCTCTAACCCTCCATACTCTATCAAGTGGAAGGGCGATGATGATATTACCCTTATCAACGACCCTCGCTATGCTCCTGCGGGCGTGCTTGCACCAAAGTCAAAGGCAGACTTGGCGTTTATTATGCACTCACTCTCGTGGTTGGCAACCAACGGCACGGCGAGCATAGTCTGCTTCCCAGGCATTATGTATCGTGGCGGAGCGGAGAAGAAGATACGCCAGTATCTGATTGACAACAACTACATTGATTGTATTATCCAACTCCCCGATAACCTCTTCTTCGGCACCTCTATCGCTACCTGCATTATGGTATTGAAGAAGAACAAGAAGGACAACTCTACGCTCTTTATTGATGCGAGCCGTGAGTGCGTGAAGATTACCAACAACAATAAACTCACCCCCGAGAACATCCAACATATCGTTGATTACTTCGCCGAGAGAAAGGATGTTGATTATACTTGCAAGTTGGTGGCGAACGGTGTGGTTGCGGAGAACGACTACAACCTCTCTGTCTCTACCTATGTGGAGCAGGAGGATACCCGTGAGCAGGTTGATATCGTGAAACTCAACGAGGAGATTGCCGAGATTGTGGCAAGAGAGAATGTTTTGCGAGCAGAGATAGATAAGATTATTGCTGACATAGAGGGATAAGAGTATGAGTAGATTAGAAGAACTTATTCAGCAATATTGCCCTGATGGGGTTAAGTATAGACCATTAGGAGAGTTGTGCCCTTCTATTAGAACAGGAAAATTGAATGCAAATGAGAAGGATGACGATGGTTTGTATCCATTCTTCACTTGTGATGCAGAGCCATATAAGATTAATACATATGCCTTTGATTGCGAGGCAATTCTTATTACAGGCAATGGAAGTCAAGTAGGACATATAAACTATTATAATGGGAAGTTTAATGCATATCAAAGAACATATGTGCTGTCTTCATTTAAGGAAGCAGTAAGTATTTTCTTTGTATTGCATTATTTTAGAGGATTTCTAAAAGAGTATATTCTTGTTAATTCCAAGAAGGGTTCAGTTCCTTATATTACTCTTCCAATGCTTCAAAACTTCCTTATCCCCGTCCCACCGCTGCCTGTTCAAGAGGAGATAGTCAGGATATTAGATAATTTTGCAGAATTGCAAGCAGAATTGCAAGCAGAATTGCAAAAAAGATTACAACAATACAACTATTATCGTGATAATCTTCTCTCTTTTGAAGGAAGAACTGATGTTGAGTGGAAGAAACTTGGTGATATTGCAACTTTGATAAGAGGTGGCAACTTTCAGAAGAAAGATTTTACCGATAGTGGCGTGCCGTGTATTCATTATGGACAGATTTATACGCATTTTGGTATTCATACGACCTCCACGCTTAAATACATATCACCTGATGTGGCAAGTAAATCCAAGATTGCCAAGACTAATGATATAGTTATGGCGATAACAAGTGAGAATGTTGAAGATGTTGGAAAGTGTGTGGCGTGGATGGGAGATGAAGATATAGCTGTGAGCGGACATACCGCTATTATTCAGCATAAGCAAAACGCCAAATATTTGAGTTATTATTTTCATTCAAGCCACTTCTTTACACAAAAGAAAAGATTGGCACACGGAACAAAAGTTATTGAGATTTCTCCGAAGGATTTGGCAAATGTTGTTATCCCTATCCCACCTCTCGCTGAACAGCAGCGAATAGTGGATATATTAGACAGATTTCACGCTTTAACCACCGACATCACCGCAGGACTACCCGCAGAGATTGAGGCAAGACGAAAACAATACGAGTATTACAGAGACCAATTACTGACCTTCAAGCAAAAGGCATAAGATATGGCACAATACAACATTATTGCAGAGAACGAGAACTACACGATTGTGAGCGACTATCAGTCTGCGTATCGCACAAGCGAGAAATACCAGACCGAAGCACAATTGGAGCAGGAGTTGATTAAGAACCTCACCGAGCAGGGATATGAATACCTCGCTATCCACACGGAGAAAGACCTTGTGGATAACCTCCGTGTGCAGTTGCAGAGACTTAACGACTACACCTTCACCGACAGCGAGTGGGAGCGTTTCTTCAATGATGTGATTGCCAACCCAAACGAAGGCATTGAGGCAAAGACCGCCAAGATACAGGAAGACCATATCCAAGTTCTCAAAAGAGATACGGGCGAGACCAAGAACATCTACCTGATAGACAAGCGAAACATACACAACAACTACCTCCAAGTCATCAACCAATACGAGGAGGAGCAGGGCAACCACGATGCTCGCTACGATGTCTCCATACTCGTCAATGGATTGCCGTTGGTGCATATAGAGTTGAAGAGACGAGGTGTTCAACTCAAAGAGGCGTTCAATCAGATTGACCGCTATCAGCGAGATAGTTTTTGGGCGGGCAGCGGACTGTATGAGTATGTGCAGATATTCGTCATATCCAACGGCACCAACACCAAGTATTACTCCAACTCTACTCGCTTCAACCACATCAAGGAGCAGGAGCGAAGCAAGAACAAGGGTAAGAAGACGAGCAACTCGTTTGAGTTCTCATCGTTTTGGACTGACAGCAACAACAAGACAATCAACGACCTGATTGACTTTACACGCACATTCTTCGCCAAACATACGCTGATAAACATCCTCACCAAGTATTGTGTATTTACGAGCGAAAGGATGTTGCTCGTGATGCGTCCATACCAGATTGCAGCAACGGAGCGTATTATCTCTCGCATAGAGGTTGCCCACAACTACAAGCAATACGGCAAGACCGAAGGTGGCGGTTATATATGGCATACGACAGGTTCGGGTAAGACCCTCACCTCGTTCAAGACTGCTCAACTCGCTTCACGCCTTGACTACATTGATAAGGTGCTATTCGTGGTGGATAGAAAAGACCTTGACTACCAAACGATGAAGGAGTATAACCGATTTGAGGAGGGTGCAGCGGACAGCAACACCTCTACCTCCGTCCTTCAACGACAACTTGAAAACAGAGATAAGAACGGCGGTTATCACGACTACCGTATCATCATCACAACCATACAGAAACTATCCATCTTCATACAGAAGAACAAGAACCATCCTATCTTTCAGCAGAGGGTAGTGATTATATTTGACGAGTGCCACCGAAGCAATTTTGGTGAGATGCACAACGCCATAACCAAGAACTTCAAGAAATACCATATATTCGGTTTCACAGGCACACCTATCTTCGCACAGAACGCAGGCAGCGGTGGCGATATGAGACTAAAAACCACGCAGCAGGCATTCGGCGATAAACTCCACACCTACACCATAGTGGATGCTATCAACGATGAGAATGTGTTGCCGTTTCGCATTGACTATGTGAATACCCTCAAAACGAAGGAGGACATCTTGGATAAGCAGATTTCGGCGATTGACCGAGAGCGTATAATGTCTGCCCCTGAACGAGTGAAGGAGGTGGTGAAGTATATCTTGGAGCATTTTGACCAGAAGACCAAGAGGTCATCATACTACTCCTATCGTGTTGCCCAAAACATTGAGCAGATGGCAAAGGCGAAGAAGGGCGAGGTCAGAGAGGAGAAGATGACGCAGAAATTGGCGGGTTTCAACGCTATGTTCGCCGTTGCCTCAATAGAGATGGCGAAGGCATACTACAACGAGTTCAAGGCACAGCAGGCACATCTGCCCGAAGCACAGCGATTGAAGATTGCCACCATCTACTCATACGGAGCAAACGAGGAGGAGATAGACGGCATTCTCGTTGAGGAGAACCCCGAGAGCACTACCAACCTTGACCAACCAAGCCGAGACTTCTTGGAGGGTGCTATCAAGGACTACAATCAGATGTTCTCAACCAACTATGACACATCAAGCGATAAGTTTCAGAACTACTACAAAGACCTATCGCTGCGTATGAAGAACCGTCAGGTGGATTTGCTGATTGTGGTCAATATGTTCTTGACGGGATTTGATGCTACCACGCTCAACACGCTGTTTGTAGATAAGAACCTTAAACAGCACGGATTGATACAGGCATACAGCCGCACTAACCGAATACTCAACTCGGTGAAAACCTTCGGTAATATCGTATGTTTTCGCAATCTCCAACAAGAGACCGATGATGCGATTGCTCTGTTCGGCGATAAGGATGCGGCGAGCATTGTTCTGCTCAAAGACTTTAAGTCATACTACGAGGGATATGATGCCGAGAATGGCAAGCATTGTTTTGGTTATAAAGAGTTGGTTGAAGAACTCCAAAGACAATACCCTGATGGATACATACCTATGGGCGAAGAGGAGGAGAGACGCTTCATCACCCTCTTTGGTAGTCTGTTGAAGTCCATAAATGTATTGCAGTCGTTTGACCAATTTGAGGGTCAGCAACTCCTCACAGACGGACAGATGCAGGACTATCAGAGCAACTACCTTGACCTGAAAGATAAGTGGCGTAAGAGAAGCAAGGGTGAGAAGGAGGTGGTCAATGATGACATCATCTTTGAGACCGAACTGATAAGGCAGGTGGAGATAAACATTGACTACATCCTGCTTTTGGTCAAGAACTACCACGAGAGCAACTGCAAGAACAAGGAGATACTCGTCAATATCAGCAAGGCAGTGAGTGCGAGTATGCATTTGAGAAGCAAGAGAGAACTCATTGAGGACTTCGTGGCGAGCGTCAATACCGACACCGATGTTGATGAGGCGTGGGAGGCGTATGTGAAGCAGCGTAAGCAGGACGACTTGGATGCTATTATCGCAAGCGAGAACCTGAAAGCAGACGAGACAGCAAGATTTGTGGAGAACGCTTTTCGTGATGGAGCAATCCGCACAACAGGCACCGACATTGACAAGATACTCCCTGCGATGTCCCGCTTCGGTGGCGGCAACCGACAGGAGAAAAAGAAAACGGTAATAGAGAAGTTGAAAGGTTTCTTTGAGAAGTATTTTGGAGTAATCTGAAAATAATAATTATTTCGCAAATCAAGGGGATATGTTTCACGACATATCTCCTTTTTTTATCTTTTTTGCTCACGTAATGTATTGACGTATAATGCTTTATGAAATATTTTGCTTATCTTTGCACATATAAAGAGAGATTTACGACATTGCTATCAGAAACTA
>JBGVEC010000190.1:0-2113 GCA_045119815.1 Paludibacteraceae bacterium
TCCGTGTCAATATGTACCAATCGCTCTAACACATCCATGCCTCTAACCTTTAACCTTTCGCCTCTAACCTAATCCTCATTCAACAATACCGCCGTATGGCATGCCACCACGCCTGCCGTTTCCGTACGCAGGCGCGAACGTCCTAACCCTACAGGTACAAATCCGTTGGCAATAGCCAACTCCACTTCTTGCTCCGAAAAATCACCTTCTGGGCCAATCAAAATCAGCACATCCCTACCCTTTCGCAACGCATCTTTCAATTCGCGCTTCTCATCTTTGTAGCAATGGGCAATAAATTTATCCATATCCTGCGCCTCTTTGCCATACTTCTGCATCAGACTTGCAAAATCTGTCAGTTCATTCAATTTAGGCAGATAGTGTGTCAATGATTGTTTTGCAGCAGACAGGATAATCTTCTCCAATCGGTCATTGCGCAGATTCTTACGCTCCGAGAAACGGCACAACAATGGAGTAATCTCATCCACACCAATCTCTGTACATTTCTCCACCATCCATTCCAATCGCTCAATATTTTTCGTCGGAGCGATGGCTACATGCAAATAAATATTATGCGTTTTTTGTTGTTTCTCTTGGGATATTACCTCAAACTCACAATGGCGAGGATGTGGATTGGTGATGCGTGCATGATAGGTCGTACCACGCCCATCGGTCAGCAGTATCTCATCGCCACGATCATAACGCAACACCCGCACACAGTGTGCAGACTCCTCCTCGCTGAGGAAATGACTAGTCTCTATATCTGGTGTATAAAACAAATACATGCCACTCAACTCTAAACTCTCAACTAAAGTTCACTCTCCTTCATGCGCTCTGCATTCTCGGCTACTTGCAGCGCATCTATCACACCTTGAATCTCGCCATCCATAAAAGCCGTAAGGTTGTATATGGTATAACCGATACGGTGATCTGTGATTCGTCCTTGTGGATAGTTGTAGGTACGAATTTTCGCCGAACGGTCGCCTGTACTGACCATCGTCTTGCGACGTGCTGCAATATCATCAATATACTTCTGGTGCTCCTTATCATATATTTGCGTACGCAGGCGTGCGAGCGCACGCTCTTTGTTCTTTGGTTGGTCACGGGTTTCTGTACATTCGATCAATATCTCTTGTACCTCGCCGGTATTTGGGTTTTTCCAATTGTAACGCAGACGCACACCTGATTCTACTTTGTTGACATTCTGACCACCAGCACCACCTGAACGGAAAGTTTCCCACTTGATCTCGCCCTCGTTGATATGCACCTCAAACTCATCCGCCTCTGGCAACACCGCCACCGTTGCTGCCGATGTATGCACACGACCTTGTGTCTCGGTTACAGGAACGCGTTGTACGCGATGTACACCTGATTCATATTTCAGTGTGCCATATACATTTTCGCCCGACACATTGAAGATAATCTCCTTAAATCCACCCACAGCACCTTCAGAAAAACTACTTACTGTATGCTTCATGCCGTGAGTCTCAAAATACTTGCTGTACATGCGGTACAAATCACCTGCAAAAATAGATGCCTCATCGCCACCTGTTCCTGCACGAATTTCCATAACCACATTCTTGCCATCCTCTGGATCTTGGGGGAGAAGCATCAGTTTCACTTCCTCCTCCAAACCAGGAATTTGTGGCTCTAATTCATCGATCACCTCACGAGCCATCTCACGCAAATCGGTATCTGACTCATTATGGAACAAGAACTTAGCTTCCTCTAAGTCTGTAACTGCTTTCTTATATTTCTCTGCAGAAGCCAACACACGCTCCAAGTCACGGTACTCACGATTGAGTCGTACATAACGTGCTTGATCTGCTATCACCGATGGATCTGTAATCAGCAAACTCACCTCGTGAAACTTTGCCTCAAGACCATCTATTCTTTCTAATATATCCATATGTATATGCTATCTTTACTATGTGATTACTATGCTATTACTATGTGATTCATATCCTATGGTTCTACCATTGCAGCATCTTGCTCCGCCCAATATTCTTCGGTGAGCACCACACCTTCGGAAATCAATTTTAGATTCTCCACAAACCGAACCAATCGCCAGTCTATTGTCTCGCTATAGACTTTGCGCGAGATAAATATTCTAAAG
>JBGVEC010000191.1:0-9468 GCA_045119815.1 Paludibacteraceae bacterium
TCCTATCAGAGTGCGAATCTCCAACTCCTTGCTGCGCAATTGGGGAGCAATGCGTACACCGAGGTCAAGCGACTTAGAATTGAGACTCTTGATTTCTACGACTAGTTTCTTGTTATTGGCTACCAAGCACTCTGCTTTGCCGTAGCCGGTCATGGAGAATATCATAATTATGAATTAAGAATTATGAATTTTGAGTTTGTTCTATGTTATTTTGTGTAGTGTCGTTAGGTTGTGCTTGTTGTTGGAAATAAGCAGGTGGACCATACATAACTGTAGGTCGGCGGTCTTGTTTTACAGGTTGTTGTTGCGTTTTGCATCCTGCCAGCACAGCAATCAGTGCTCCTAATATAAGATTGATAATTTTTCTCATTTTCCGATACAGAATTTGCTAAAAATATTATTCAAAACCTCTTGTGAGGAAATTTGTCCTGTGATCTCACCCAATGCACTTAGACAGTCTTGTAGATCCATGCTCAGGAACTCTCCACTAACCTGCATGTGTAAACCCTCTTGCACTCGCCTGATAGCTTCTTGTGCGCGAACCAATGCTTCATAGTGACGTGTGTTACTGATTGTCACGGCATTACGCATGTCGCATTGTTCTTCGGCAAAAGTGGTTAATTGCTGCTTAAGGACCTCTATATTGCCACTTTTAGCAGAGAGATAAATTCCTGCTTCCTCGCCTCTCACATCTCGCCTCTCGCCTAACAAATCCACCTTATTATATACTTGTATAATCTTTTTCTCGCTTGTATCATCCAGTTCAGATAGGGTATCCACAGGCGCTGTTGCATCTTGCAGGTGAATAATCACGGCTGCTTTTTGTGCTGCCTGACGGCTACGTTCTATACCCATACTCTCGATGGTGTCGTCTGTTTGGCGCAAGCCCGCTGTGTCAATAAAGCGAAATAACATGCCACCAATGACTAATGTGTCTTCAATTGTGTCACGAGTGGTACCTTGAATGTCACTAACAATAGCGCGTTCCTCGCCCAAAAGGGCATTGAGTAGGGTGGATTTGCCCACGTTGGGCGCACCTATGATGGCTACTGGAATACCTTGTTTGATAGCATTACCCGTCTTAAACGAAGCCACTAGACGACCGATTTTAGTATCAATCTCCTGTGCTAGTTCGTTCAGCTGACTGCGATCGGCAAACTCCAATTCCTCGTGGTCGGCAAAGTCTAGTTCTAGTTCAATGAGCGAAGTGATCGTTAGTAATCGTTCTCTCAATGCCGCTAACTCGTTGGATATACCTCCGCGCAATTGACTGAGTGCGAGGTCTTTCTCTGCTTTGGTTTGTGCAGCAATCAGGTCGGCTACTGCTTCCGCCTCTGTGAGATCCATCTTGCCATTGAGGAAGGCGCGTTGGGTAAACTCGCCTGCTTTAGCCAATTGGCAACCAGCATCTACTAACCATTGAAGTAAGGTCTGTTGGATATACAAACTACCGTGACAGGCTATCTCCACGACATCTTCTCCTGTGAAGGAATGAGGTGCACGAAATACGCTGACTAGCACCTGATCCAACACTTCCTCACCTCTCGCATCTCGCCTTATCTCCCCATAATGTACAGTATATGCCGCCGCTTCTTTCAGTGACTTGCGACCATGAAAAAGACTATCTACAATTGAGATTGCAGACTCTCCGCTCACACGGATAACAGCGATTCCACCGCTTCCGTATGGGGTTGATATGGCGCAAATAGTATTCATTTTTTCAGTCTTAACCATTGCCATTCGTTATGGCAATTTGTTTCTGTATGTTTTAATCCTACTTGTTCGGCTGCTTGGGTCAAATAGGCGATGTCCTCTTTGTAGAAACCACTCAACCATAGTTCTCCGCCCTCTCTTAGGTTCTTGGCGTAGGCTGGCATGTGCTCTATGAGGATATTGCGATGGATATTAGCGAGTATCAAATCGTATTCGCCATCGGGTGGGGTACTACCCAATCGCACATCCAACTCAACTGCGTTTGATTGGGCATTCTCTAGCGTGTTTGCCACACTTTTGTCATCAATATCTACGGCTACCACTTGACTTGCGCCACATTTTTTAGCCATGATGCCCAAAATTCCTGTCCCACAGCCCATGTCCAGCACATTACGATTAGGGGCAAACCAATCCTGTTCTTTAGCCTGTAGCAGGGCTTCAATCATCATGCTTGTTGTCTCGTGATGACCTGCCCCGAAGGCGCAATGAGGGGTGATTCGCACACCGAGAGGCAATTCTATAATCTCATGTTCTGCTTCCCATTGTGCATTCCAATTGATGTCTTCGCATAGTTCGATGCTCAGCAACTCAACGCCCTCTGTATCCGCTATCAAGATATCAATGGCTTCTTGGTTGTCTTCCAATACGGAAGTTTGTATATAGGCATTTTCTCCGTCAAAAACCTCAAAACCTATATCACAAAGTGCTTGCTCAAGCAGGTCCTGTTCCCACTCTTGAGCAAAGGAATATTTCAGATGTACAACGGAATATTGCATATATATTCTAAATCTTACAGCGTAGCGTTCTAACAACGCAGTGGTCTAACCTCTAACAGCGAAGCGGTCTTTTAAAAATACGGATTATACTGTCGTTCGTGCGCGATGGAGGTGGGATAGCCATGTCCAGGATACACTTTGGTCTCTTCTGGTAGTACGATGAGTTTTTTCAGCGAACGAATGAGTTCCCCCATATCTCCACCTGGTAAATCGGTACGACCTATGGACTCTTGGAAGAGAGTATCACCTGTGAAGAGGATCTTTTCCTCTGGTAGGTAGTAACATACGCAATCCTCTTTGTGTCCAGGGGTGCGGATAACTTGGATATCAAAACCCTCTATTGGCAGATTGCCTTCTGCAGGTTGAATGATGGCAGTAAGACCGTAGGTCTTTTCTACGAACTCTTGCCCGCATACATGGTCAGGGTGGGCATGGGTAATCAATAGTGCCACGGGTGTCAATTGGTGGGATTGGATATACTGCGCAAAGCGTTGTTGCTCGCGCGTTTCGTACATACCCGCATCAATGATGACGGCTTTTTGCTCATCATTGATCAATAAATAAGTACACTCCCTATAGGGATTAAAATAGAATGTTTCTATATTCATCGCCTTTAACCTTTAACCTCTCGCCTTTAACCTCTCGCCTACAACGGCAAATATATCACATACTTCTCTTTGTACCATTCGTCTTTGAAGAAGTCCGTGATAGGTGTTTGCTCTACGTATTTTTTGAATTCGTGTAGTTCTCCTTCTAGTTTGCCACCTTTCAATACCATCAAACCGTTAGGCATAGCATTTTGGTGTTTTTTGCTCACATTTTTGCGCACTAGTTTTACTAGGTCTCCCATTGGCATAACCGCGCGGGAGATAACAAAGTCAAATAGCCCTTTCTCCTCTTCTATTCGCTCTTTGATGCATCGAACATTCTGTAGTCCTAGTGATTTAGCCGCCTCGCTGGCAACGAGTATTTTTTTACCAATACTATCTACCAGTGTAAATTGGCATTCAGGAAACAAAATAGCCAAAGGAATACCTGGAAAACCTCCGCCTGTGCCCACATCGAGTAGGGTAGTGCCAGGTTGGAAGTTCAGTACTTTAGCAATAGCCAAGGAGTGAATGATGTGATGTGGAAATAGATTGTCAATATCCTTGCGAGAGATGACATTGATTTTCGAATTCCAATCACGATAGAGTTCACCTAACTTCGTAAATTGCTCTATTTGTAGAGCAGTCAAGGGAAAATGTCCCTTGACTACTTCTACACCAGCTTTATCAAATTCATTGATATTCATAATCTAACCTTTCGCCCTTCTAATTGCTTCCTGTTCTAATCGCTTCGCTGTTCTAACCTTTAGAACTTTTAGAACCTTTAGAACTTTTAAAACTTTAGAATATTATCCCAAGTTAGTAAACACGTTTTGTACGTCCTCGTCTTCCTCAATGCGGTCGATGAGTTTTTGTACAGACTCCATCTCTTCGTCAGAGAGGGTCTTGGTGTCATTAGGAATACGAACAAACTCACAAGATTGGATCTCAAATCCGTTATCCTCCAAGTATTTTTGCATTTGTGAGTATTGGTTGAAGTCACCATAAATAACGATAGTGCCTTCTTCCTCATCGTGACCGAGTTCCTCTACGCCGAAGTCGATCAACTCCAACTCGAGTTCGTCCAAGTCAATACCTTCTTTGGCAGATACTGTGAAACATGCTTTACGGTCAAACAAGAATTGCAAGCAACCTTGTGTACCAAGGCTACCGCCATGCTTAGTGAAGTATGAGCGGATGTTAGCCACGGTACGCATGTTGTTGTCGGTAGCGGTCTCTACGAAGATTGCCACACCGTGAGGACCATATCCTTCGTAGCAGATCTCCTTATAACCTTCTGAAGACTTATCGGTTGCTTTCTTAATCGCACGCTCAATATTGTCCTTTGGCATGTTCTCCTTCTTACATTGTTGCATCAATGTACGGAGACGTGGGTTGCTATCTGGATCTGGACCACCATCACGCGCTGCCATGGTGATTTCTTTGCCTAGTTTGGTAAATACACGGGCCATGTGACCCCATCTTTTCATTTTGGTCGCTTTGCGATATTCAAACGCTCTTCCCATATTATAATTCCTATATTATAAAGTTATGTTTATTGTTGATTATTATTATTTTGTACACGATCATACACTGTTTCGTATGTCACTTCTTCGAAGGTGATATTGAACTCTACACGACGGTTCTTTGCTCTACCAGCCTTGGTCTTGTTGTCGTCGATTGGACGGTCAGGACCATAACCATGTGCGGTCAAACGCTCTGCTGGTACACCTTGGTTGATCAAATAGGTGCGAACCGCTTGAGCACGACGCTCAGATAGATCCATATTGTAGTCGTACTTACCTACGTTATCGGTATGACCTTGTACCTCAACGATGTAAGTAGGATTGTCAATGAAGATCTTAGCAATATCATTCAAGATCTTGTATGAATTAGGCTTGATAGTTGCCTTCGCATTCTCGAATTGGATACCAGACATTGCCTTCTTGAGCAAGTTGCGAATCTCTCGTTTGATCTCAGGACAACCCATGTTCTCCTTCACACCAGCGATGGTAGGACATTGGTCTTCGTAGTCATATACACCATCACCATCTGTGTCGAGGAAGCAACCTACTGAATCCACGAAGTTACGAGCTACTGCAGGAGTCTCAGGACATTCATCCATATAGTCATATACACCATCCTTATCGGTATCTAATGGACAACCATTTTTATCTACCATGCCGATTGCTGCTGCTGGAGTGTTAGGACAGAGGTCGAGGTAGTCATATACACCGTCGCCATCGCTGTCGATAGGACAACCTAAAGTATCCACCATGCCATATGCAGCGGCTGGAGTATTTGGACATTGGTCGAGATAGTCATATACACCATCGCCATCGCTATCCAATGGACAACCTGTTACTGCGAGATAACCATATGCCTCTCTTGGAGTATTAGGACATTCGTCACGATAATCAGGTACACCATCGCCATCGGTGTCAATAGGACAACCTACTGAGTCAATAAATCCATATGCTGCGGATGGAGTATGAGGACATTCATCTAGGTAATCAGCTACGCCATCACCATCGTTGTCAACAGGACAACCTAATTCGGTTACAATAACGTTGAGAGGAGTGTTAGGACATACATCCAGTTTATCCCATACGCCATCTTTGTCTTTATCTTTATCCTTCTTGTTGGTACCTGCCACGATAGCCAATCCAAACATCACATTCACACCAGATGTCTTGTATGGAAGTGATATTTTTTCGGCAGAAGCTTTGGCATAGCTAGTTGGTATATAGTCGGTAGCTACGGTTAACATCAAACCATCGTATGGCGCAATAGACAATGCAGCACCAATATTGCTCCAATGACCATTGAGGAATGAGTATGAAGCAGCCAAATTAAACCAGTTGGCAGGGCGTAATGCTGCACCAAAGGTTACCTCTTCTGTTATGTATGAATTATAGAAACGTGTGTGCGAGTACACGCCCACGCCCACGCGATTCTTCCAGAAGTTAGCATCAATTCCCACATTCAAGTTAGCGGTTAGCATGTTGATATATGGGAATCCCTTTTCTATATCATTTACTTTAATCTCATTCAAATAGCCTTCCAACTCGTTGGTCACATCGTTCACGAGTTTGTCGTCGTCAAAATGATTTACACTTCCGTAGTCGCTATAATCCAAATCAATACCCTCAAAGGTCGCATCTACATCTGCTGTAGCTTTGGCATAACGGTTCCAACGGATGAATCCTAAGTCAGTAACTGCGGCAGTAATTTGCAAGTTCTTGATAGGCTTGTAGGTTACACCCAAATCAAAAGCCACACCCATGCCAGCAGGTTTGATGACTTCTTTCACCATATCGGTTGTGTTAGCTGCATTAGTAATATTGCTGTATAGCTCTGATGCGTCATAATCCGCCAATTCTTCTGGATTCGTTGGTAGTGAGCTCCAGTTCAATGGAGCAGCCATACGCATGGTACCATTACCTGTCATACGCAATGAATCCAATGAGGTGCTGAATGCCAAATTGTCAAAGTTCACTGCTGCATCTGCTTGACCTACTAGCACCTTGATCTTACCACCGACACTCCACTTGCGGGTGATGTTGTGTGAGAAACCTACTGCAAATTCGGTATATGCCAATGCGTTCAAGCCCAAAGATACAGAATCTAGCACTACACCATCGCGGATATGGTTGAGACCGAAGATTGAACTAGAAAAGTTCACGCCTGCACTAATGCGCTCGGACACATTGATATGCAGATAACTGTTTTCCTTGATTCTAAAACCAAAGCCCAAGATATTGGTGTGCATGTCCATGTCAAATGCAAATATCTTTGGTCTTTGTGATAACCAATTCTCAGGAGCATCTGGGTGCAAAGGTGTGATGGTAGTGCCATCAGGTCCTTTGAAAACAAAGTCCGACATGGACCAACCGTTGGTGCCTACCCACAAACTGGTGTAACCTACCACAGGAAGGGTCAAGTAGAAGTTACTTACGGGTTGGAACGCAGGGTTGATCGTATGACGCATCGGTGCATTCTCAAGGAAATACAAGGTGTTCACTTGTTGTGCACTTACCAACGAGGTGCACGCTAGGAGGATTCCTATAAATATACTACGCAAAGTTGTTTTCATAATCTTTCCTAATTTTTAAATCAAAATTCCAAATTCAATACACCTTCTACATTGGCACCTACCGCAATCTTCACTTTGAGGTAGTTGTCGTCTTTCAATTGTATATTATTCAATCCATTTTTGTATGCTTCGGCTAGCGACTCATCGTCCATCCAAGCGTGGAACTCAATGGTCTTGATTTGGCGCAATGTCTCCAAGTCCTTACGATCCACATTGATCACCTCTACACTCTCCAATGGAGTAATCTTCCAGTCGTGACCTTCTTTTGTGAACTCTGGTGCTGCAATCAAGATAGTGTCATTCTCGGTGAGGAGCAATGGTTGCTTGGTCTTAGGATCGATGATCACATTGTCATTCTCATCCAAGCATGTCAATACACCCTTAAACTGCAATGGAATAGAGTTCTCAAATTTGATAACCAATTTTGCACTTGCCTCTTCCAGGGTGTCAATCATCTCTACATCTTTCAATAGCGAATCCAAATCGAGCATGCTCAAGTCGATACCCTTAATCTTGTCGGAATAGCCCAAAGATACACCCTCGCTGAGGATCATAGGCAAGTTGCATACCGCATCTATTTTGATAGAAGTGTTTTTAGTGATGCGGATTTGTGGAGTCTCTTGCTCGTTAAATTTAACTGCAAACTTGTATCCTATCTTGTCTGGACGAATAGAGAATAGACTGTCAATATGACCGCGTGAAGGGTCTTTGTCAAACAATATATGCATGGTTTTCTCAGTACCAATAGGACTGTCCAAAGGCAAGTATTCGTTTTTGTTGAAGAACTTATACAAGGAGTGATTACCATCAAATGTAGCATATGCTTTCTTTCCTTGTTCGTTCTCGGTATATAGATAATCACCTTCCATAATCATCGCACCTGCCACTTGGGTAGTCACTAGCATATCTACGCTTGGCTCAACGAATGGCAAACGCAAGTCTTGCAAGGTGTTCCATGGTGACCAGTAGGTAGCAATCGCCTCTACTGCCTGACCGCTCATGTCCTTGCTAGGCTCAAACATTCCCCATACTGCGTGGTAGTCGATAAATTGTACGCCTAAATCATATTGGAATGCAGCAGTGCTAGGTACTTGGATAGCACCAGCAGATGTTGGAATAGTCAGGTAAATGGTGACGTTAAAGGTACATGAATCAACCACGTTGTTACTGTACTCGCTCCACTTTTGTGGCTCTTTGTTCTTCATCAAATTGATAGAGAACTCATCGATGTTGGTAGGGATGTCTTGACGGTATCCATATGTGTCCTTGTTTTTGTCATACACGGTTACGATATTACCTTCTGGACGATAGCATCTATCTCCCAAATCCAAAGTTACTTTATCAATCCACTCCCATTGGATAGGTGAATTACCGATAGCGGTCAGTTTGCTGGTGAAACTAGCATTCTTGATCAAGGCGCTATCGATACGTTGCGCTTCAGTTTTTTTGTTGATACCATCCAGTTTTAATGTCAATGGGAAAGTTAAAGGTATTTGTACACCAGTACCAGTGATTTGATTGTTGTTCATCAACCCAGCTTTGTCCAATGGCTCGTAAACGTTGAGCTTGAGTTGGGTGCGACTGATGTACTTGCTCAAATCCAATTTGTGGAAGTCGCGTGCAATACTAAATGTGTCGCGGAAGGTAATTACGCCTTCGTTTTTAACGGTATCAATGAAGATACCCCATGTGCCATCTCCTACAAAATCATCAATGGTGGCGGTTATTGAGCCAATTGGTGTTGCAATGTTGGCTTCTACTTCTACGGATGTATCAATGTTGTCCAAGTCAACGTCCGCGGTACACCCATTCCATAACATCGTTAGTCCTATTGTACTAACCATGCAAAACATTGTGAATAATCGTTTCATATTGTTGTGTTATTATGTTAATTCTTAATTCTTAATTCAAAATTCTCAATTCAGAGCAAAGAGTGTGCAAAGTTACAACAATTTTTTCATATGAGCAAATTTTTTATTAAAAAATAAAAATATATCCCTCGCCTTTACACTTTACACCCTAAACTCTCAACTTTTTCTTTTGAAAAACTTGCGTGTTCACAAACTTTTTTGTACCTTTGCACCCGAAAATGGAATAATCTGCATTTTTACCTTTAGAACTTTTAAAACAATTAAAACTTTTTTAACTTATAAACATTATGATTTACAGCAAAGAGGTACAGGAAATGTGCCAAGTAGCTAAAGGACCTAACCACGGTCCAGCTCCAATCCCAGAAGAGGGTAAGTGGGTGAAAGCTAAAGAGATCGCTGACATCTCTGGTATGACTCACGGTATC